>CAVXOO010000112.1:0-9351 GCA_963762945.1 uncultured Acidobacteriaceae bacterium
GTCGGGCGAAACCATGCTCCAGTTGCCTGCGATGGCGTTGACGGGGCGGTAGGCGGCATGACCCTGGACAGTGAAGAAACGAATCTCGGGATAGTTGGCGGCCTTGATTTCTTCGTCGGCGTTTTTGGTGAAGCGCAGCGGCAGGCCCATGTTGGATTGCCCGCCGCAAAGCCAGACGTCGCCAACGAGAACGTTGTGCAATTCGACGGATTGGTGGCCGGCGATCTTCACCGTGTAGGGTCCGCCGGGCGCGGGCGGCTGGATGCTCGCCTGCCAGCGGCCGTCTGCGCCGGCCGTGCCGGTTGCGGTATTGTCGCCGATCTGGACGCGGACGATGTCGCCGGGATCGGACCAGCCCCAGATGGTGTCGGGCTTGCCGCGTTGAAGAACCATATCGTCCGCGAAGATGGGGCTGACGAAAGGCAGAGTTTTCGCGGAAGCTGCTGGCGTCGCCTGGCCGGGAGTGGGCTGCGCGAATGCGTTGAGATCCGCAACCAAAAGAAGAGCGGCGGCCGCGGCGACAATACGAAAAGAACGCGACATCTTATCGAAAATCCTCTCGCTTTCAGCGAATCGTGCTATTGGCATCGGAAGTTTCTGGCGTCTTCCGTATTTCCGCTGCCGCTGTACTGCGCGTGCCTGGGATAAGCACACAGCGGACGGCTGCGGCCTGGAAAAGCCTTACCCGTAGCATTCACGGAATCGGGCGCGACGCCTTTCTCGACCCAATCGACGATGGCGCTGAGCATGTCGAAGTGGTCAAGCGACGGGCCGCCGGCGCAGTGGGCCATGCCGGGAACGAGAAAGATGCGGCTCCATTGAGCGACCTTTTCTTCTCCCCCGTTTGCAGCCGCGAGCGATTTGTAGTATCCCAGCGTGTCGAGGGCAGAGAACCAGGGATCGCTGTCGCCGTGAAAAAAGATGAGCTTGCCGCCGTTGAGGGAGAAGGTGGATAGATTGGTGGAGGCGGGCTCGACGAGCGGATCGGAGGCGTGCAGGGCAGCCTTGTCAACGTCGAGCGTGGTCGCGATTGTGTAAGGTCCGAAGATGCCGCCTTTCCCAAGCGCGAGCAGCCCCGGCACCTGGCCCGTGGCAGAGATTCCGGCATCGTAGAGGAATCCGGGATAGACCTGTGTGCCGTAGGCGTTCTTGGGCCCGGCGAAGGCTTTCTTGATGGCGGCGATTTTTTCGGGCGCAATGCAGGCATCCGTCTGGCCGGGTTTGCAGGCCAGGACCGCCGGATCGAAGTCGCAGCCGAGAGGATCGGAGATCATTCCGTCGGCCACGCCATCCCGGGCGTCGCACTGTTTCATCAGGGCGTCCATAAAGAGCTTGCGATCGCCGTCGCTGAGGAACTTATCGATCTGCGGCTTGCCGGCGGCGTCCTTCGGGGCGGCCTGGTTGTAGGCCACGGGGATCCACTGGCCGATGGCGAGACCAGAGAGGCCGGTGCGCATGGCGGGATCGCCGGAGACGATGCCGTTGAAGACGGTGGGATAGCGCTGCGAGAGGATCATGCCTTCGCGCCCGCCGGTGGAACAGCCGACGAAATAGGAATACGACGCGGGTTTGGCGTAGTAGTACGCGATGATCTGCTTGGCCACTCCGGCGACCTCGGCGTTGGCGAGGAAAGCGAAATCGAGATAGGCCTGCTGATCGCGCATGAAGGAGAAATCGAAGAGGCCGGACTTGGCTTTGTGTCCCGTGTCGGTGCTGGCTACGGCGAATCCGCGGGAGAGCGCAGGCGTATCGCCCGCGTCGCCTGAGCCGGTCGGGTACGCAACAATACCGTTGCCGCCGCCGCCGCCCTGCATCATGAAGTCGCCGTTCCAGAGAGCCTTGTCAGGCAGAGCGATGGCAAAACCGATGCCGAATTCCTCGCCGCCTGCGCCTTTGCGGCGATGGATGACGCCATCGACACGGCAGTGCGCGGGCAGAGGACCGATGGCGGGAGCGCCGGGCCAATAACCTGGAATTGTGGTTCCCGCCGCAATCGGCGCGGCTTTCGTGATCTCCACGCCATCGATCCGCAGGGTGGTGAGATTGCTGCAGGGGTCTGCCGGTTGCGCGGAGACTGGCAATGAAACTCCCAGCACAACCGCTAAAAAAAACGCGGGCTTCCATTGCGTCATATCGGTCTCCTTTTCCGCCAGACGAACACTGGAGCCTGCTATTTCGAATGGCAAGCCCGTTCGAGCGGCAGTTTACTTTACGTACGATTGGGCTTCCTAAATATCGTAATCGATCCGCAATTCAATCCCCGGGACCGAGACGCCACGGCGCGCCAGGAAAGCGCCGGGCGGCGGCAGATTCGGTGAAACGGTCCGGTTTGGTGATACGGCCCGGGCCTTCCGGCCACTATCCCGTAGGTGTGATTAGGCCCTGGGGAAAAATTAACTTGCGGGGTTCCTCTGGGTCGTGTTAAATTGGACAAGAATCATCCAATTTAGTTCCCGCAGCGCGGCTTCCCCCTCAACGTAAACGGCTTCGGCCACCCACTCACATCTAGGAGAGCACTATGTTCGCAAGTTCCGCGAAGTTTGCAGGTCAATCCCTGGCCCATCTCAAGGCGGGGCTTGCCTGCGCCGCAGTCGCAACACTCCTGCTGGCGGGAGCAGGCGCCCACGCCACCGAACTGGTCCAGAACGGCGATTTTTCCGACAACAACGGCCTCGGCCAACTGGGCTGGAATAACGGGTCCGTGACGATTGCCGCCGCTGACTGGAGCAACACCTTCGACCAGTACAATTTCCTGTTCTCGTCCTCGGACCCATCGGGGGTTGTGGTGGGCCAATTTGGCAACCTGTCGCTGATCAACGTGACGGCGCCTCCCGCCGGCTTGAACTTTGTCGGCCTCGACTCCGACTTCCAGACCGGCCCGCTGCAACAGACCATCAACGGCCTGACAACCGGCGATTCTTACAATGTCACCTTCGACTGGGCGCGTTCGCAGCAGACAGGATTCACTGGCGACACCGAACAGGGGTTGATGGTGAGTCTGGGCGGCCAGACCGACGACACCGGACTGATTCTCCTCCCCAGCCAGACCTTCTCGGGATGGTTTTCGGAGTCGATGAACTTCACGGCCACCAGCAACAGCGAAGTGCTCTCGTTCCTGGCATACGGTTCGCCCCAGGTACCGCCGTTCACGCTGCTGACCGATGTCTCTCTGGAGTCGTCGAAATCGCCGGTTCCCGAGCCAGACACACTCACCTTCCTGTTCACCGGCCTGATGGCCGGCGCCGGCCTGCTCAAGTCGCGCAAGTGGCTGCGCCGTCCGCAGCAGTCGCTGTAAGAGAGAAGTGCGAATCCGAGTGGGGAGCGCCGATCGTATGGCGCTCCCCATTTGCTTTTTCTCTCGCCTCACGGGAAACTTTAGATGATGGAAATTCTCGCAAGCCTTCCGCCCTCGGTGCGCCACTTCCTCGTCGATATGCTGCGCCTGAGCCTCCGGTTCTTCATTCTGGCCATCATCTTCATCCCGCTGGAGCGGATCTTTGCCGAACGGAAGCAAAAGCTCTTTCGCCGCGGACTCGTAACCGACGTTGGCTATTACATCCTCAATAGCCTGCTGCCGCAGTCGCTGCTGGTCGTTCCTCTGGCCGCGCTGGCCTGGGCCATGCACGCCATGGTTCCGCATGTGGTGCTCGATGCCGCCGGAAATCTGCCGCTTTGGGCGCGGGCCCTTGCGGCGCTCGCGGTGGGCGAGGTCGGCTACTACTGGGGACATCGTTGGGAACACGAGATTCCCTTCCTCTGGCGCTTTCACTCCATCCACCACAACGCCGAAGAGATGGATTGGCTGGTCAGCTCGCACGCCCATCCGCTGGATATCGTCTTCTCGCGTTTCTGCGGATTGGTTCCCGTGTACGCGCTCGGGCTGGCCAGTACGGTTGCGGGGAGCGCCATCGACCCGGTGCCGCTGATGATCCTGTTGCTCGGCCTGCTGTGGGGCTTTTTTATCCACGCCAACATCAACTGGCGCTTCGGCTGGCTCAGTTACCTGGTCACCACGCCGGCATTTCACCACTGGCATCACACCCGCCGCGACCACGTGAACAGAAATTACGCCACCATGTTGCCCTTCGTCGATCTTCTCTTCGGAAGCTGGTACATGCCGAGGAAACAGTGGCCCGAGCAGTACGGAATCGACGGCCACGTCGAGCCGGGACTGATGGGGCAGTTGCTGCAGCCGTTTGCGCCGGTGGCGGCAACTGCTGCGCCCTTAGAAAACGCCGCATCGGTCGAGCCGGGTCAAAGCAACTCCTGAGGCAGGTGGCCCGGTCATGAGGATCGCAGAGAGCCGTAAAAGCTGTGCCCCGTTCATCGGTCGCCGCGGCGACCGATGAACGGGCGTTGCGATAAGATCGTGAGCGGACGAGGATGGAACCATGCCGAGCGGTCTGAAACGGTTCCAGAATGCGGACGCTCTTCACTTCATCCCCTTCAGTTGTTTTCACCGTCTACCGCTGCTTGGAACGCCGGGAGCCAGGGAGACGACCGAGGCAGGGCAAGCGCCCGTGCTTTCCCACCCAAGCCGCAAAAGACGCGGCTTGGATGGGGCACAATCTATCGAGGGAGAATTAGAGTTGAAAAACTTGACCGGGCCACCTGCCCATCTCTCCTTCACGATCCTAAGCGCTTGGGTTTTTGAAAACAAGACGAGGCCAGCCGCACTATAAGACCGGGCACTCTTCATTCGTAATCCGAAGCGCTTGGGTTATCAAGAACTCGGAAACGTCCCACCTATAGCGAGCTTCCTCCACCTGGCGGGAAATTACGTGGCAGGAAATCTCAGCAATCATCGTGTCCGATCCGCTGAAAAAGAAAGCCTCCGGCGTTTGACCGGAGGCCTTGTAGTCGGAGGTCGTGCGCTCTTCAGTCGCTCGAGAGCAGCACTCCGGCGGCTTTTTCTTCGCTGTCCGCTTCGTCTTTGCTCACTCGGCGGTAGAAGAGCTGGTTGGCATCGAGGTAGACCTCGAGGAATGCTGGCCGCTCTTGAATCTGTCCGGCGATCAGCGCCTCGGAGAGCGGATCTTCAACGAAGCGCTGCAGGGCGCGGCGCAAGGGACGCGCGCCGTAGCTGCGGTCGGTGAGCGTCTTGTCGAGAATCCACTTCTTGGCTTCCTCGGTCACAGAGATGGTGATCGATTTCTGCGCCAGGTTCAGGTTCAACTGCGACACCATCAGTTCCACGATCTGGATAAGGTCCGCATCGGAAAGCGACTGGAAGAGAATGACTTCGTCGAGACGGTTGAGGAACTCCGGATTGAAGGTCTTCTTGACCTCGTTCCTGACCAGCTCCTCGACTTTCTCGCTCACCAGATCTTCGCGCTCGCTCTGGAAGCCGAGACCCTGCTTCTTCATCAGGTGACGCGCGCCGATGTTAGAGGTCATGATGATGATGACGTTCTTGAAGTCGACGGTGTTGCCCAGGCCGTCGGTCAGTTGGCCGTCCTCAAAAACCTGCAGCAGAATGTTGAAGACATCGGGATGCGCCTTCTCGATCTCGTCGAGCAAAACGACGGAATACGGAGACCGCTTGACGCGCTCGGTCAGCTGGCCGCCCTCCTCGTAGCCCACGTAGCCCGGAGGCGAACCAATCAACTTCGACACCGAATGCTTCTCCATGAACTCCGACATATCGAAGCGGATGAGCGCCTTGTCGGAGCCGAAGAGGAAGTTGGCCAGCGACCGCGCCATTTCGGTTTTGCCCACGCCCGTTGGTCCAAGGAAGAGGAACGAACCGATGGGCCGGTGCGGGGACTTGAGCCCGGCGCGACTGCGGCGGATGGCGCGCGCCAGCGCCGAGATGGCCTTCTCCTGCGAGATGATGCGCTTGTGCAGTTCCTCTTCGACGCGCAGCAGCTTTTGCGTCTCTTCTTCCTTGATGCTGGTGACGGGCACGCCGGTCCAGCGGCTCACCACGTCTTCAATGTCCTCGCGGGTGACGATGCCGGCCGCCGAGTCGTCGAGGTGATACTTGTCGCGCAGGCCGCGCAGGTTTTCGCGCTCCTTGCGCTCCTCGTCGGAGTAGAAGCGGGCCTTCTCGAACTCGTGATTGGCGATCGCCGAATCCATGCGATGCACGATGAACTTGATGCGCTTCTGCACCTCGGTGATCTCTTCCGGCAGCGAGGTCTGGCGCAGCTTGACACGCGCGCCGGCCTCATCAATCAAATCGATCGCCTTGTCGGGCAGAAAGCGGTCGGGGATGTAGCGATTGGAGTGCGAGACGGCGAATTCCACCGCGTCGTCGGTGTAGCTGACGGCGTGGAACTTTTCGTAGCGGTCCTTGATGCCCATGATGATCTTGATGGCGTCGGCCTCGTTGGGCGGCGGCACCTTGACGGCCTGGAAGCGGCGCTCGAGCGAACGGTCCTTCTCGATGGACTTGCGGTATTCGCCCGGCGTGGTGGCGCCGATGCACTGCACCTCGCCACGCGAGAGCGCCGGCTTGAGGATGTTGGCCGCATCGAGCGAGCCTTCGGCCGAACCCGCGCCGACCAGTGTGTGCAGCTCGTCGATAAAGACGATGGAGTTCTGATTCTCCATCAGTTCTTTCATGATGGTCTTGAGCCGCTCTTCAAACTGGCCGCGGTACTTGGTTCCAGCCACGATCAATGACAGATCGAGCGCCAGCACGCGCTTGTCGGCGAGGAAGCTCGGCACCTCGCCGTCGGAGATGCGCTGGGCGAGACCCTCGACGATGGCCGTCTTTCCCACGCCGGGCTCGCCGATCAGCACCGGATTATTTTTGGTGCGGCGGCAGAGAATCTGGATGGCGCGCTCGAGTTCGCCTTCGCGGCCGACCAGCGGATCGAGCTGGCCGTCCATCGCGGCCTGCGTCAGGTCGCGGCTGAACTCGGCAAGCAAACTCGATTCGCGCTGCCGCTGCTGCGGCGGCGCTTTCTCCTGCGTCACGCGCGCCAGCTCGTCGCGAATCTGCCCCAGCTTCAGGCCGCGCTCCTGCAAAATCTCCGAGGCAAAGCACTTCTCTTCGCGCAACAGGCCCAGGAGCAGATGTTCGGTGCCAATGTGTTTGTGGCTCAGGCGTTCCGCTTCTTCCGCGGCATAGGCCAGCACCCGCTTGCACTCGTTCGAAAGCGGCAGATCGACACTGGTCGATACCTTCTCGCGGATTGTGGTGTGCGCTTCAATCTGCTTGCGGATCGACTCCACCGAGGCGTGCGAGCGCAGAAACCGATTGGTCAAGGCTTTGTCTTCGCGCAAGAGACCCAACAGCAGGTGCTCGGTTTCAATATAAGGCGAGCCGAACTGGCTGGCCTCGTACCGCGCGAAGAAGATTACACGCCGCGCCTTTTCCGTATAGCGTTCGAACATGATGTGCTCCCCCCCGGTTTTCGGGGATTCTTCCAGGCTGCCCGCTCGAGTTGCCGTCCGGTGCCTGCCGGCTTCGGCTCTCGGGCGCGCGCCCTTCCCGTTGCATCGCCGCCGGAAGACTCTCAACAAGAGCGAATCCTGCCTCCGAACAGCTCTTTTGGATGGTACCGGAGCTGTCTTCGCTCCGCTCGTCGCCGGCTTCTAAAAGCGCCGCACGACTCCCATCCTGACCTCTACCGCCCAATGAGGGAAATGCCTTATTGGGCCGGTATCTATAAGACTCAAAAACCAAGAAAACGGTGCAATTCCGCAGGAGGGCTATAGGTTAGGTCGCTGGCTGCGCAACGTCTGTGACTTGCGTCAGCCTTCCGTTGGCGAGGCGAAGAATCCGCGTACATCGTTCGGCCAGTTCCATATTGTGCGTCACCAAAATCGAGGTGAGCCCATGCGTCGCGTGCAGACGCTCAACCAATTCGAAGACGCGCGCGGCTGTCGCGCCGTCGAGGTCGCCGGTGGGCTCGTCGGCCAGCAGCAGCCGCGGACTGCACACCAGCGCGCGGGCAAGAGCAACTCGCTGCTGCTCGCCGCCTGAGAGTTCGCCGGGCCTGTGCGTTCCGCGATCTTCCAAATCGACCTCTCTCAGCCAATGCGCCGCGGTTTTCCTGGCTTCGGACTGGCTCATGCCGCGCGCCAACAGCGGCATGGCCACGTTCTCCTCGGCCGTGAACTCGGGCAGCAAATAATGGAACTGCCATACGTAGCCGATCTCGCGGTTGCGAAAGGCTGCCGCCTTTTGCGCGGAGAGCGAGGCCACGTTGGTTGAGGCGCAGTATACCGTTCCCGCGGAAGGCGTATCAAGAGCGCCCAGAATGTGCAAAAGTGTGCTTTTCCCCGCGCCCGACGGCCCGACAATCGCCACCATTTCGCCGGCCTCGACAACGAGGTCCAGCTCCTCGAAAAGCACCAGCTCGCCGCGCGCCGTGCGGTACGACTTGCGCAGTCCTTCAACCTGAATAAGCGGCGCTGGTTTTTGGTTTGTCGGCTCTGCTTGCTTTTCGTTTGTCGGATCTGCTTGATCGAGGCTTCCGGATGCCCGCGACTCCCTGTCCCGCGCGGCGCGGGAAGCCTGAGGGGCAGCCGCTAGAGGGGAATGCGTCATCCGATTGATTTCATTTTACATGGGCTGGCCGATTTTACGGCCGATTGACAGCGAACCATCCGGTACTGTGGTGTGGCACTTTTTAGGTACGGTGGTAAGGCGATTTGCTGGATGCGTCGAGGTTATTGTTCCCAGGCGCGGCGCACCGCCTCGCTGGCTAGTTAACTCGTCGGGTGCCCCCGGTCCCTCGCACTCGGGGACCGGGGATGGACGCCGGCAAGAGATATGCTCTGGCCCGGCTCACTCGCTGGCCTGTTCTCTTCATCCCCACTTCTTGCCCAGCGCTTCGAGATTTGCCTTACCCAGTTCCTCAGGCAGCATGCAAATTCTGAACTCGACCTCGGCGTTGAAGCTCAGAAACCACGGCTCGGCCAACCGTGGCACGTCCGAGGCGCTTTGCAGGTCGACAATCAGCACGCAGCCGCGTTTGCCTTCGCGCTCGCTAAAGTACGCGGCCTCGGGCTTCGTGTCGTCGAGAATTTTCTTCATCGTGGAACCCACAGTTCCATTGCGAACCAGGGTATTGAACGGCTCAGGGGGACACTGAATCAGCATCATCATGCGCATGCTTGCACCTCCGGCGCCTGGGAATTGCCTCGGGGCAGGCAGCGCCAGATTCGGACGCTACAGCAGGCGAGAGAACCGTGTCAAAACAATTCTCGGTCAGTAGTTTGCGGTCGAGAGCGCTTGCCGCTTGTTATCATCGAATCAACGGTCGCGTCCCATCGCTCGCACGGCCTAAAAACCTCTGCCATTCCCATGATTCCTTCTTCCCAGGCCGCTCTCCCCGTCGATCTCGCCCCTAACCGCGGCGACGACTCGCCGCACGCGCACGCGCTACACGGACC
>CAVXOO010000113.1:0-7704 GCA_963762945.1 uncultured Acidobacteriaceae bacterium
TCCGTCCGGCGTGGCCGCCTGTTTCCGCCCCGCGCCGCCGCGGCCCTCGCGCGGCGCGCAGCAGTCATCAAGCCGGCTGGCGGAGGTGTAACATCTCATGTTACATTATGAAAAGTGATTAAGACGTTCCGGCACCGCGGCCTCGAACAGTTCTTCACGACAGGCTCGAAGGCAGGAATTCAGCCGGCTCATGAAGCGCGGCTTCGCATACTGCTAACCACTTTGAACCTGGCCTCAACGCCGTTGGACATGAACCGGCCGGGCTGGGACTGGCACCCGCTGAAACGAGAACTCAAGGGTCATTGGGCGGTAACGGTCAACAGAAATTGGCGGCTGACATTCAGCTTTGAAGGTGAGGACGCGATCCTCGTGGATTACTGCGATTATCACTAGGAGGTAAACGCATGGCGATGATGCACAATCCGGCAAGCCCAGGCGAGTTGCTCCGGGAGTTCCTTGGCAAAACGACGACGACGGAACTTGCGCGTCAGATCGGCACCGCGCGCGCCACCGTTTCACGCATCCTCAATGGCCGCACCGCCATTACCGTCGATCTGAGTATTCGCCTGGGGCAGGCGCTTGGACTTTCTCCCGACTTCTTCTCAAGAGCGCAGCTGCAATACGACCTGTGGATCGAATTGCAGAAAAAGCGGCCAAGGATTAAGCGCTTGGCGGCATGAGGTGCGGTAACCGTAGAAAACGGAACTGCCGCTTTCGATGCGGTTGTAGTTGGAATGTATTTGGATTACTTGTAGTTTTTCCCTGATTTGCCGTTGGAGTGCTTTTATGCCAACGGTTTTGCAACGAACAACGATAGCCTCCGAGCCGGCCAAGTCAGACGCCATCCATCGCAGCATCCTTCGCGCGGCTCTCTGGGTTGGCGCGGCGGGCATCGTCGTCAAGCTCATCGCGACAGGAAAAGAAATCGCCGTGGCATCAGTCTACGGCCGCTCCGACGCCATCGATGCCTTCTTCGCCGCGGCGCTCATTCCTGGCTTGCTCGTGAACCTGATCTCCGAATCGATGAATCAGGCGCTTGTGCCCACGCTGGTCAGGGTGCGGGAAAAGGAGGGCCGCGAGCGCGCCCAGCAACTGCTTTCGAGCTCCATGCTCTGGATGTGCCTGCTGCTCGGCGTTGCGTCCCTGCTGATGGCGCTTTTGGCGCGCGGCTTCTTCCCGCTCATTGCGTCGAACTTTGCGCCCGATAAACTCGCGCTGTCGATTCACCTCTTTTACGGGCTCTTGCCCATCGTGCTCCTCACCGGCGTCGCCACCAACTGCACCGCCATTCTGAACACACTTGATCGCTTCGCTCTTCCCGCACTCGCGCCTGCCGTCATCTCAATCTCCATTATTGCCGGGGCGCTGTTCCTCGGCAGCCGTTTTGGCATCTGGGCTATGGTTTATGCCACTCTGGCCGGGTCGCTGCTGCACGTCGTCCTGGTGGCGTGGATGATGGAAGCGCACGGCTATCCCTTTCGCCTGCGCTGGCATGGCATGAATGAAGCTACGCGCGAGGTCGCCGGGCAATACGGTCCCGTGCTGCTGAGCGGTGTGGTTTCCTCAGGCGGTTTGCTTGTAGACCAATCGATGGCTGCCATGCTGGTTGCGGGCAGCGTCTCCGCTCTGGTTTACGCCAATCGTTTTGTCAGCGTGGTGCTGACGCTTCTGGCCGGCGCGGTCTCGACTGCCATCGTGCCTTATTTTTCGCGCATGATCGCTCATCGAGATTGGGACGGATGCCGTCGCACCATCCGCACCTGGGTCCGCCTCACGGCGCTGGTTTCGGCGCCCGTCGCGATCCTGCTGATAGCCGGAGCGCGGCCGCTGGTGCGCCTGGCGTATCAGCATGGCCGCTTCGGTGCGGGCGATACTTCAATTGTTGCCGCGGTGCTTGCCATGTACGCCATCCAGATTCCGTTTTATGTCATCAGCCGCGTCTATTACCGCTTCATCGTGGCCATGCGGCGCACCGATCTCGTGCTCTACTGCGGCATCATCAATCTAGGCCTCGATATTGTGCTCAATCTCATCCTCATGCACTGGTTCGGCGTGGCCGGAATCGCCCTCGCCACTTCGCTCTGGACCGTGAGCACCTTCTTCTTCCTCTGGTACTGGAGCCGCAAGCTCCTGAAACAGGCATCGGTGCCGGAGGCAACCGTATGACGCCTTCGAGCGCTCAATACCTGCTGCGCATCGACGATCTTTGCCCCACGGTCGAGGCCGAACGCTGGGCGCAGTTTCGCTCATTGATTGAAGAATTCAGCCTGAAGCCGATTCTGGCGGTTGTTCCCGACAACCAGGACCCGGAACTGACGGTATCTCCGCCCGGCCCCGCGTTCTGGCAGTGCATGAAGACTCTCGAGTCTGCCGGAGCGGTGATCGGCCTGCACGGCTACCGCCATCTGTGTGTGAACCAGGGGCGCAGCCTGATGGATCTGCACCGCACTTCGGAGTTCGCCGGTGTGCCCGCTGAAACGCAGCGCGCGTGGATTGCGGAGGGCCTCGGCATTCTGCGCGGCCACGGCCTCAACCCGAAGATCTGGGTTGCACCGCGTCACGGCTTCGATGCCGAGACCCTCCGGGCGTTACTGGGGGAGGGAATTTCCATCCTTTCCGACGGCTTCGCCCGTCGGCCGTTCCTTCACCGCGGCATCACCTGGATTCCGCAGCAACTTTGGGCGCCCGTGGAAAAATCGCGCGGCCTCTGGACCATCTGCGTCCACCCCAACACTGCCGGCGACGCGGAAATAGCAGACTTGCGCCGCTTCGTCGCCGATCACGCAGCGCAATTCACGTCGCTCGATCGCATCCTCTCCCACTCCGAGCCCACCACCTTGACCCTGGCCGAGCGCTTTCAGGCTGTATGGACGCTGCGACGCCGCAAACTTTCCCACGCAACTGTCGCCGGACCCTTTCGCCGGTTGGGGCTCTTGCGTTCAAGCAACTCCCCGTAAAGCTGCTCCCAGCGGTCGAGAACGGTTTCCAGGCTGAAGTTCCGGATCACGTGCTGCCGAGCCCGCTGGCCCATCGCGCGGCGTTCTCCAGGCGAAGTGTGCATCAGCCAGCTCATCGCCGTGGCCAGCCGTTCAGGATCACCGGCAGGCGCGAGCCAACCCGTTTCTCCATCCACAATCACCTCGCGCGTGCCGGGAACATCGGTGGCCACAACCGGAACTCCGCAAGCTCCCGCCTCCAGCAGGACCATGGGCAATCCTTCGCGGCGCGAGGAAAGAACAAATCCATCCGCGGCTTGCATCCATCGCTTCACTTGCGGTTCGAAACCCGCAAATTCCACGCGCTCGCCGAGGCCCAGCCGTGTCGCCAGTTGCTTCAACTCTCCTGCAAGCGGTCCAGTGCCCAGAACCAGCAGATGCCCGGGCCTTGGAACGCGCGCAAAGGCGTTCAAGAGCGTCGCATAGTCCTTCACCGGCTCCAGGCGGCCTACGGCCAGCCACAGGAACTGATGCTTGATGCCGAGTTCTTCCCGCACCGCCGTCCGCGCCCGCGCATCCGGTTTCCAGCGGTCCACTTCAACGCCGTTGCCGACCACTGACAAACGGCCCCCACTTACTGCGTGTGCAGCGACATACGCCTGAGCGGCCGCTTGGCCAACGGCAGTCACGTGATCGGGCAGCCAGCGACTGCACCAATAGCCAAGCCGCCGCCGAAGTGGTTCTGTGCAGGAATTGTGGATGGTATCGATCACCAGAGGAACCGAAGCGGCCAGACGAGACCAGCGCGCAAACCATGCGGCGTGGGTCAAATGGGCGTGCAGCACGTCGGGCCGCTCTTGGCGAAGCCACCTGTGGAAGCGCAGCCAGCCGCGCGGATCCAAAAGGCCTTTGCGCATTTCCAGGCTCAGGAATTCGACGCCCGCATCCGCCAGCTCTTTGGCTGCGGTGCCGCCAGTGCCGGAGAGCGCGACTACACTCACGCGCCAGGCCCGTCGTCGCAGCCCTTTGGCCAGCAGCACAACCTGCTGTTCCGCCCCGCCAATGCGGTCGAGGCTGGGAATGACGATTGCGGCGTGACTCACGATCTCTTCCAGGCCTGTGTGCCGATCAGATCCTCATAGGCGGTCAGGGCGTTTCGAACCCAAACTGGTCAACCGTCCGCAGCTTGACGGAACCCATTGATCCTATGTGCTGATGGTGGAAGCGCGGCAAAGCCGAAGCCAACGTAGCGCAGAGCGCTGCCACCAGAAAGGAGACGGCAAGAAAAGGTAGAGAGAGAAGAATCAAAAGGATAGAGAGCGATAAACGAACAGAATTGCGAACCACGAGTTCCTCCCAGCAACGCGACAGTGCAACCGAGGCCATTTTGAAAACAAAGTCAAAAAGCAAATAGTGCAAATGCTGTGGCGGGAAATCCACTCGACGATGCTGGCGATGCTCGATGAATGAGGCCAAATCATTCCTTGGCCCGGCATGCCTACCCGTTCGCCGTCGAAGCGAGTTCCAACCGAAAACGCAGGAGTGACCCTGGTTACTGGTCGTTCACTGGAGGTGGAAAGCAGTACTCATAGGAAACATAAATCTGAAAATGTTGTCAAGTGCGAAAATCGAATTAGGAAAACAGGTGCGTTAATTATCGTGTGAAGTACCTTCTATTCTCTAGAGTTGGGGCATTCTTTGGAGATTACGCACAACCCATGCTCGAGAGGGCTTTGTATCGAGATGTGGGAGGGTTTTCAACAGGGAAGAAATCCACAGGCTGTGGAAAAGCCTTATCTGCGGAGTTGTGATTAGACCCGGATTAAGTGTGGCCGTGAGCGCGTCTGGCTCTAAACCGCCGTGCCCGCATGCGACGCGAAGAATCCGTGGCGAAAGCGCTGCCCAGGGCCGATGCTTTCGAGAGCCAGAATCAGCGCGTCGGCCAAGGCATCCGATGATACTTCCGCTGCAAGCCACGCCCCGTCGCGCCCTTGCAGCAGCTCGACGACTCCGCCCGACGCCGGTGTTGCCACCAGCGGAAGCCCGGCTGCGGCCGCTTCAAGAAGCGCGTTCGGCATCCCCTCGTATCGCGACGACAGGACGAAGAGTGTGGCGCCCGGAAAAAGCCTATAGGGATTGGCGAGCGATTCCGCAATGCGAATCGAACTCCGCAGGTTCGCTTTCTGGCTTAACGCCTGCAGGGCAGCTTTCTCTTTTCCAGACCCGGCAATCGTGAGATCGGCCGACGGAAATCGTTCACGCACTCTGACGAGTGCCTCAATGAGCAGGTCGAAACCCTTTACCGGCGCCAGTCTGCCCACGGCAAGCAGATGCGGGCCCACACCGTTCCACGCCGAAGGCGCGCTCTGCGCGGCCAGAATACCCTCGAGATCCACTGGGTTGGGCAACACCACGATTCTCTTGCTGGGCACGGCGATTTCACGCTTCAGGTCCTCGGCCATGGCCCGTGACTGGCAAATAACGCAATCGGCCAAGGGGTAGAGCATGCGGTAAAGCAGGCGCGTGTACCATGGGACGCCGCCGTGAGTCAGTCCAGCCGAGACGGTTCCGTTTTGCCGCACCAGGACGCGCGTTGCCGGCGGAAAGAAAGGCCGCAGAAATAATGCCATGAAGCTGATCTCGGGGGCTCCCGACAGAATCACGTCCGGCCGCAAGCGCCACACCAGCCGGACCAACGGAAGCGCCGCGGCCCGTGCTCGTCCGGCGGCAAGTGCATGGATCGTGACCCAGGGCGGCGCAGCGCCGGCGCCGGGGTCGGAAACCCGGACCAGGCCAAGATGCACCTCGAATCTCTCCCTGGACAGACCGCGTGCCACCAGCGCCATCACTTGCTCGGCGCCGCCGCCGCCAATCCGAGGAGTCAGCAGGAGAACTTTGGTGCGTTCCACAGTGTGTTTCCTGAGAGGAAGCGATTGTCGAATAGTCCCTCGTGCAGGTTATGTGTTGGCAGTCACAGAATCTTATGTTGTTGACCTCTATCAATGACGAGAACCACTTTTTGTAACCTTTCAGCCCTGAATCTGTGCTGCGCCCATCCCTGCGGGGAGATTTTTCATCTGCTGAGGCCCAGTGATCACAGATTCGGCTTTACTTCATTGCCACATCTCGACGTCGTGCCCGGACCTACCACCGACGGTCCTGGTTGGTGTCACGCATGCTCAGACCTGCTTGGTGCTTGGAGCACGGCTGCGCGCCTTGCGTCAGGCGGGGTTCCGCGTTCTCGTGCTCTCCAGTCCGGGGCCACTGCTCGACCAGACCGCAACGCGCGAGGGAGTGGAACGGATAGCGCTTCCCATGCAGCGCGGCATTGCGCCCCTTGCCGATCTGGTGGCCCTCTTCCGTCTTTGGCGTCTGATCGGCAGATGCCGGCCGGACCTGGTCGAGTTCAGCACCCCCAAGGCGGGACTGCTGGGCACTTTCGCTGCACGGCTGCGCGGCGTGCCGCGACGCGTCTACATGTTGCGCGGCCTCAAGCTCGAGGGCACCTCGGGAATCAAGCGGCGCGTTCTGCTGGGAGCCGAACGCATGGCTGCCCGTTCGGCGCATGTAGTCGTTTGCAACAGCGAAAGCCTGCGCCAGGAAGCTCTCACACTGCGCCTGGCCGCCGCGGATAAATTACGGTTGCTCGGCGAGGGCAGCAGCAACGGCGTCAACACCGATCATTTTTCACCGGGGCCGAGCACGGTGCGCGAGGAGTTGGGAATTCCCGCGAGCGCTCCGGTGATCGGCTTCTCGGGCCGCCTGACTCGCGACAAGGGACTGCCCGAACTCATGGAAGCCTTCGACCTGATTCTTCGCTCCGAGCCTTCCGCGAGGCTGCTGCTGGTGGGCTGGTTCGATGCCGCCGTAAACGGGAGAAGGATTTACGCTTCTTTTTTTGGATGTCGAATGTGGCGGCGTCCCTTCCTTCTCCCACTCGTGGGAGAAGGCGGCCCTTGCGAAGCAAGGGTCGGATGAGGGTCCGCGGGAAGTTCCAACCCAGTCGCGGCGTCCCTCATCCGACCTCGCTAAAGCGAGGCCACCTTCTCCCGTAAACGGGAGAAGGATTCTTCCTATTGATGCAGCGCTTCGCCGTGCAGCGCTATGTCGAGGCCCTCGCGCTCCTCGTCGGGCTCCGCGCGCAGCGGGATCAGCACGTCGACGAACTTCAGCACGACATAGGTGCCGACCGCGCACCAGACCAACGTCACGCCGACGCCGATCGCCTGCGTGACGAACTGATGGGCGTCGCCCTCCAGCAGCCCGGAGACGCCGGGATCGTCGGCGGAAGCGGTGATCGCCCGTGTCGCGAACACGCCGGCCAGCAGCGTGCCGAGGATGCCGCCGACGCCATGCACGCCGAACACGTCGAGCAAATCGTCGTAGCGCAGCCGCTGCTTGACCGCCGTGCACATGAAATAACACACGGCGCCGGCGATCAGGCCGACCACGACGCCGTGCCAGGGCAGAATATAGCCGGAGGCCGGGGTGATCGTGCCGAGTTCCGCCACCGCGCCGGAGATCAGCCCCAGCACCGACGGCTTGCCGCGCTGGACCCACTCCAGCCCGCTCCACATCAGCGCGCCGGCGCAGGCGGCGAGATGCGTGGCCACGATCGCGAACACCGCGCGAGAACCCGCCGCGAGCGCCGAGCCGCCGTTGAAGCCGAACCAGCCGACCCACAGCAGCCCCGTGCCGACGACCGCCAGCGACAGATCGAACGGCGCGAGATTTTAGCAATACGTAATCTAGTCCAGCAAGCTACACA
>CAVXOO010000114.1:0-9033 GCA_963762945.1 uncultured Acidobacteriaceae bacterium
AAACACGCGCTATAACAAGAATCAATCCACAATCATCACCACGAATTATCCCGATCGCCCCGCCGGTTGCGGCCTTGCATCCGACAAAGAGGGAGTTAAGCCCTCTAAATACGAGGACACACTGGGCGACCGCATTGGCGACCGCATGCGATCGCGGCTGGCGGAGATGTGCGTGCGCGTGGAGATGAACGGCGACGATTTCCGGCAGACGGTGAAGCGGGCGCGCTTCGGTTGAAGCGCCTCAGGCCGCGGATGGTCTCTTCTGGGGCGGCAAAATCGACCGCATTACCGGAACAGCCACAGGCTGGCCAGTAGCAGGAACATGAAGGCGATGGTCAGGCACTGATAGGCGCGTTCGGCCCACGCACTCGCCTTGGGAGCGTTGCGTGCTTCATCGCGGGGTGTATCTGCCAACGATCGCGGTGAGGTGTGCATGGCTGGCCTGCCTTTCAGCGCCTTGCAATCAAGTGACGGAGTCTTCGGTTCCCTGGCCGTTGCGTGCCGAGCGCCGGAATCCTGAAAGTTCGAGCCCATCGCCTTCCTGATTGTTTAGACGCTTGTGCTGCGGTCTGGATGCCTGAAAAAAATTGAACTATGACGAAAAATTGTTGGCCGGGCGCGCAGGTGTGGCGGGCGAAGTTCGGTTGCGCGGCCCGGATCGACTGCGCAGCGTGGGCGTTCGCCAGCGGGTGTAGAATTTTGCTCGTGAGCTCAGGTCCACAGCTGGTTCGTCCGCCCGCCGAAACGGAACGCAATTGGATGCCTGTGGCCGTGGCCGCGGCCATTGCAATCGCCGCTGTGTCTGGGATCATCTTCTTTTACGAACATGGCAAAAGCGGCGGGACGGTCACGCCGGCGTCCGCGGCGGCCGATCCCTACGCCGCCAGTCTCACCATCAGCAAGCTGGCCATGAGCGAATCGGCAAACCTGTCGGGCGGCAAGGTCACTTATCTCGACGGCCAGATCGCAAACCAGGGCAGCCGCACGGTGACAGGAATCACGGTGCAGGTTCTTTTCCGCGATGCGGCGAACGAGATTGCATGGAACGAGACCGAACCGCTGCGCTTGATCCGCACCCGCGATCCGGAGGTCAACGTCGAGGCGGTCTCGGCGGCTCCGCTGAAGCCCGGCGATGCCGCTGATTTCCGGCTGGTATTCGATACCGTTCCCGACCAATGGAACGGCGCTTATCCCGAGGTGCGCATCCTTCACGTGGAGACCCGGTAACCACGTCGAAGCCAGGAGGAGCGTGGAGACCCGGAAGACTGCCTACCTTCCTTACCGAGTAAAAACTACCGAAGCGTGCAACAATTACGCGATAATCGATGTGTTTTCTACTGAAATCTGGCTTTCTGGAGCAGACTTTTCCGCAATTGAATTCATATTTTTCAATCAGATAGAGGTTTTGATGCCCCTCGAACCTCCTTTGGCACGGGCCGTGCAATCTATAACGGCGAAGAGGCTTAACCGGAGATAGGCTTCCGTGTTGCCAAAAGTAGAGAAGGGGGCAATTTATGCAGTCCATGAGATTCAATTTCGTTCCCCGCTATGCCGCAGTGCTCGTGCTAGCCTCCGCAACGGCACTACCGGTTTGGGCGCAGCAGGTCCAGCCATCGACTTCAACATCCCAGAGCACACTTCCTTCGGCCGCGCAACAGCAGCCCTCCCCGGCGGCCAATCATCCGATGGCCACGCCGAAGGAAGGCTTCTGGGGCCGCGCCAATCCGTTTGCCGGCAAGAAATGGGTGAAGAGACAAACCGATCCCATCAACGACCGGCTTTCGGAGCTGGATCAATTGAATGCCAGCAACGCGCGCGACATCCAGGACGTGGATACGCGGGCGCAGGCGGGAATCCTGAAGGCGCAGACTCAAGCCGATGCGGCCAACCAGACCGCAAACTCGGCTAACCAGCAGGCGCTCAACGCCAACAACATGGCGCAGGATGCTTCGGGGCACGTGGACCGGTTGAACACGACAGTGAAAGGTCTGGACCAATATCAGCAGGTCTCGGATCTCGACCTTCGCTTCCGCGCCGGGAGCACGGTGCTCACGGCCGAATCGAAGGCCAAGCTGGATGAGCTGGCTGCCAGCGTCACCGGCCACGAGGGCTATATTCTGGAAATGGAAGCGCACGCGCCGGTCGCAGGTGGCGCCGGCATTCAGAGTTCTCAGCGCCTGGCCGAAGGGGTCGAGCGCTACTTAGTAACCGAACACCAGATTCCCATCTACCGTATGCACTATGTGGCTCTTGGCAACGCCCAAGCGCCTGCAACCGGCGACGCAGAACAAAAGCCGGAGCGGGTGCGGGTGAGCAGCGTGCATGTGCGGTTGATGGCAAACAGTTTGGCGGCCCAGGCAGAGGCGCACCCCCAGAACGCTTCTGCTCAAGCTGGCGCAGAGCGGCCGTAAATCCCGGCTCATCCTCCCCCGAGGCTTCGCTCGTGCGCCAACGGCCCCCGCCGTAAGGCCGCCAATCAAGCTCTCGCAACGCGAGAGAACCAAGGCAACTTGGCCCCCGTTTCGACGGGGGCCGTTTTTTTTGCCCCGCGACGAGAACCTTCTGCCAACGAAAATCTACAAACTAACTGGAGCCTTCGATCAGCGCTCCACAATAGCCTTTCGGCTTAACACGCACAACATTATCCGCATAGCATGAACAGCACTATGCCTCAAAAGAAGCAGCGATCTGCATATTAAGGTCAAACGGGTAACAGTAACTTTAGTGCAAACTTCGATGAGTGGAAAACCTCTTTGTTGATTTGAAAGGGCCACTCGCCAGGCGGATTCAGATAGGGGCGCGAGAAGGATTCGGGACGCGCAATAGCGTCGAAGACATTCCCCTGGATGGTGTCGATGCCGTTGGTGCCGGCGATCCGCACACGTTCGCATCGCACGTTCGCATCGAGTTCGACTTAATGATCAAAAACTCTGCAAAAGAAAATCACGAGCGCTTGCGAGCACCTTCGATTGCACTGGTGCGGGAAGGATGCGGGCGAGGGCAATGGTCCCGATCATCGTTGAAAAGATTTGAAAGAAAGCCCGCTCTTTGTCCGCAGCTCGCAGGCCGGGCATAAACGGCTGCATCCGTTTTTTGTACTTCGCAAGTTCCGCAACAATCGGAGCCTTCATTTCCGGATCTACCCGCGCTAGTTCGGGAGCGAGGAGCGGCAGCGGACAGCCACGTTCAGGATGCTCACACATTTCCGGACGGAGGTAGGTTTTGACAATGGCCTTCCAGGCCTCGCCCGGCGGCGCTTGTTCAGCGGCACGAGAAAGGGTGTCGGCGATCTCCGCGAAGCCGTCGCGCAATGATTCCAGGAGAAGGCCGTCCTTACTCTCGAAATGCTTGTAGAAACCTCCGTGGGTCAGGCCGGCGTCTCGCATCACCGCTGCAACCGCAGCGCCGTTCAAGCCTTCGGCGCGGACGCGCCGCGAGGCATCCTTCACAATTTGCCGATGGACCTCCGCTTTATGTTCGGGCCGGTAGCGCATAAGTGATTATAGGATGCCAATAGTCATCCCACGGCTCAGTGCATTTTTCGGCCATTTGAATTTTTCGAATCCATGAGATGATTAATAACATCCTATGGTTTGAAGGGAGAACTTCCGATGTCTTATTCAACCCTGGATCTGGCCAACTCGATCTTGACCTTGGCGGTTATCGCAGTCGATCTCGTTGCACTAACGCAGGCACTGTCCGGCTCGCTGACTCGTCGCCTGACGATCGCCGCCGCCGGTGGAGGCTGGGTAGGTCTTTCCGTGATTCTCGGCGCATCCGGGCGGCTGGCTTACGCGCCGAATTTTCCTGTGCCGCTGGCCGGCATTCTGCTTGCGACGCCGTTGGTGGCGTGCGGTGTGCTGGCGATGACGAGCGAAAAGGTGCGCGCCACCCTCCTCGGAATTCCTCTCGAGCTGCTCGTCGGTCTGAATGCGATGCGGATCATCGGTGTCCTCTTTCTGCTGGACTTCGTCGCAGGAAGTCTGAATGGTCCGTTCCCGTTCTTCGCAGGTTTGGGTGACATCATCACGGGCGCGCTGGCCATTCCGCTTGCGCTGACGATCACCCGTTCCAAACAGCCGTCAGTGCGCACGATCGCGGGATGGAACGCCCTTGGAGCGCTCGACTTGATTGTGGCGGTTGGGCTGGGCATCACTTCGGCGGCGGGTAGCCCGCTGCAACTGATTCATGCCGGAGTGGGCTCGCAGGCGATCCAGTACCTGCCTCTTTGCCTGGTGCCCACGGTACTCGTGCCTTTCTACTTGCTGACGCACGCGACAGTCGCCGCGCAACTCCGAGTGCGCTCCAGGTCCGCACATGAGGCGCTGACTGCATCAGCGATACAGGGCACAGCCATTCGATAACATGCCAGGAGGCATAGGAGATTTCGCGGTGCTTATTGAGGCTCCGGTGATGGAGACCTCAACATCCGTGGCGAGAGAGGCTGGCGCACGCCTAGAGCGGTTGCCTGAGTTTCAAGTGGCCAAGCTCGTTGAATCTGTGTTTGCGTTGCGGCGAAGAACTGCTCATATTGGCAGAGCTGCCCGAGCAATCGGGGCACACTTGAGAGCAAGGTGCCGGGTCGCTCGGGAAGCTCAAACCACAGGTCGGATTTCCTGGGCATTCTATCGAGCAAAGGGTTGGAACGGTCCCTCAGTCGTCGCCTGAGTCGTCCTGATCGTAGAGCACGAGATCCTGCGAGGCGGAAGTGCTGGAAGCATACGTCGGGTCTCCTTCGTAAACCGCGACGATCTGGAAGTTGCCGGCCTGCGAGAAGGCCTGAGAGTATGCGGCTTTGCCGCCCGAAAGTACGGCACTGCCGAGCAAAGCATTATTTGAATAAAAGTTGACCTGCCCGGTAGCTCCGATGGGAAGGACAGTAGCCGTGAGGGTGACAAAATCTCCGGCGTTGCCGGAGCTTTCACTCAGCGCCAGCGCGGTTGTGGTTGGCGTGGAGCCCGGACTGCTGACCTCTAGGGTTGCGGGGCTGCTGGTGTTCGAGATATAGGTGGTATCGCCGCTATAGACGGCAGTCAGGCTCTGGGAGCCGGCAGTCATGAAGGCAGTGGTGAATATGGCCGCACCCGCCTGGACGGGAGCGGACCCAAGATCGACCGAGCCGTCGTAGAAGCTGACGGTACCCGTGGCCGCCGCCGGCGAGATGGTGGCCGTCAGGGTTGCGGAGTAGCCGACGGTTACTGAGAAAGGCGCGGTCTGCAGCAGGGCGGTGTCGGGCGTGTTGCCGGAGACAAAAAGAGGGACCTGATTCGATGTGCTCGATTCCCACGATGCGTTTGCCGCAAAGATCGCGATCAGGTTGATATGACCCGAAACCGCAAAGGTAGTATTCAACGTGGCCACGCCCGCGTTGACGTTTGCTGTGCCGATCGCAGCCGATCCGTTATAAAACGTGACCGTGCCTGAGGCTGTTGCAGGAGTTAGATTGGCGGTGAGCGTGACGCTGTTGCCGACCGCGGTGGAGGCGGCGGAAGCTTGCAGGGTTGTCGAGGTGACCAGCGGACCGCTGACATTCATGGTGAGCGAATTTGAGGTGCTGGAGGCGTAGTTATAGTCGCCGGAGTAGACGGCGTGGAGTGCGTCCGTGCCTCCTGCGGCGAATGAAGTTGTGATCGTGGCGACGCCGTTGCTGACTTGAGCGCTACCGATATTGGTCTGCCTGTTATAGAAGGTGACCGTGCCGGTGGCAGCCGCGGGCGAGACTGTGGCTGTAAGTGTCACGTTGGTTTGATATTGCGGTGTCGTGGTGGAGGCCTGCAACGCGACCGAAGTGGACGCCAACTGATCGCTGTACACACCGATCGAGATGGGCTGGGATGTACTTGATGAATTGAACTCGTCCCCGCTGTATTTCGCGGTAATGCTCTGCACACCGCTGGAAGAGAACGTAGTCGAAAGCTGCGCGCCACCATCCAGGGAATTAAAGAAAAAAGAGCTGGAGACCTGCGCAGTCCCAATTGCGTTCGATCCGTTATAGAAGGTTACCGTTCCACTCTCGTCAGCCCCACCGGAGATGCCAGCCTCCAAGGTTACTGTCTGGCCTTCCGTGACGTTGGTAACGGGAGCGATGACGGTAACGCTGGTTGAGAACTTGTATTGTGAGCCAATGTTGCCGAGGCCCATGCATCCGGCGAGTGAGAGCAAGAAGACAGGCAGAAGAGGGAACAGAATACGGCGATAAGAACAAGACATGACGTTCATTTCCTCTCCGTCCGTGCGGGAGCGGTTGTGCACGATTCTTTCACACTTTGCAACTCCGAATATGAGAACGATGTTGCAAGAACCCTGGAGTTGCTGATGGATTAGATTGCGGGCAGTTGATTAGGGTTGCCACGGCAGCGAAAGTTGTGGACAGTCTTGGGCTCCCGCGGCTATAGGAAGGCGCGACGCGCGCTCTGCACAGGCTGCGGGTTCGCGCCCGGTTCGGAGACCCCAGCGACCATGGTTTTGCGGCGTCACGTTCGGTGGGTGGGAGGGAACGGCTGGGTCGGGATCGATCCCGCCTATAAGGTTGTGCTCCATTGCCACGCATGACCCGGAGATACAATGTAGTTTCGCCGCGAGCCGGAACCAATTCCGGCACGTAATGAAATTGAGGGAATGCCAGTGAATACGAATCCACTCCGCCCTGCCGTCGCGCTGATCCTGGCGCTCGTTGCTCTTCCCGCATTCGCGCAGGTACGCCTGCCCAACGTGCTCAGCAGCCACATGGTGGTGCAACGCGAGCGGCCCATTCACGTGTGGGGGTGGGCCAGTCCCGGTGAAACCGTCACGATTGACTTTCACGGCGTTCGCCGATCGGGAACGGCGGATGACCTTGGCCACTGGAATCTTTATTTGCCAGGGGAGCCGGCGGGCGGGCCTTTCACGCTCACGGTTTCCGCCTCCAATACCATCACACTCACCGACATTCTGGTTGGCGATGTCTGGTTTGCTTCCGGTCAGTCGAATATGGAGCTGCCGCTGATGGGCTTTCCGGGCAACGCAACGGTCGACAACGGCGCCGCCGAAATTCAGAACGCGACGCATCCCGAGATCCGGCTGCTGCACATCAAGGAGAAGTCTTCTTACTATCCTCTCGACGACATCGATAGCAACTGGACGCTGTGCACTCCTGAGACTGCTTCGACTTTCTCGGCCGCGGCCTATTTCTTCGGTCGTGAGATCGCCGAGAAAGAGCACGTTCCGGTGGGCCTGATCGATTCGACGTGGGGCGGCACTGTTGCCGAGGCCTGGGTTTCGCTGGACACGATCGCCTCCGACGCATCGCTGATGCCGCTGTTTGCATCCTGGGCCGCGATGACCGATACGATTGCGGATGCGCCCGCGATCGACGCCAAAGAAAAGCGCGCGGACGCTGCGGCGCGGGCGCAAAACCAGACGCCACCGAAGCATTCCTGGCGGCCCAATCCGCTCTCATGGGAGCCGGCGGGGCTTTACAACGCCATGGTGAACCCGTTCACCGAGTTTCCCATTCGCGGAGTGATCTGGTACCAGGGCGAGTCGAATAGCCGTGCGGAACGCGCAGCCATGTATCAGCGCATCTTCCCGGCTTTGATTTCGGATTGGCGCAGGCATTGGAATGAAGGCAACTTCCCTTTCCTCTTTGTCCAGATCTCGAGCTTCACTGCCTCACCTGGTGAAAATTGGGCTGTGATCCGCGAGGCGCAACGGCGCACGCTGTCGGTTTCAAATACCGCGATGGCGGTCACCGTCGACATCGGCAATCCTGACAACGTGCATCCCTCGGACAAGCAGGACGTGGGCCATCGCCTGGCTCTGGGGGCGCGCGCACTTTCGTACAGCGAACGCGTCGAGTACTCCGGGCCGCTTTATCGCCAAGCGAGCGTTGAAGGCGGGTCGATACGCGTGGATTTCGATCATAGCGAAAGCGGCCTGGCGGCGAAGGGCGGCGCGCTGACCGGCTTTGAGATCGCCGGAGAGGATCACAAGTTCGTGCCCGCCACTGCGACCATCGATGGCAACAGCGTGATGGTTTCAGCCGCGGCGGTGACGAATCCAAAATATGTCCGCTATGGCTGGCAAAATGCGCCCACCGTAAATCTGTTCAACGACGATGGTTTGCCGGCTTCGCCGTTCACGTCGGAAGAGACGATTCCGGCGCCGTAGTTGCTCACCGGGCAGACGGCGCCGCGAAAACTGGCGCTGGTGCGGGTTTGGATGGCAACTGCGCATCGACTCGTGCTGGTTTGCGGAACGTGAGAGCGTAAAATCTGTTTTTCCCTACGACGTTGATAATTTCAAGGTGAGTTTCGAGCATGTCGGCGGGCACCAGATCAATCGGAGCCGTGACTGCTTCCTTGCGATTCCTGTAAAAAAGGCTGGTGATGGGACCACGTTCAAAGGCGGCCTTGACGTGCTCCTCGGTTTCGTCGGCAATCAGGATGCGGCTTCCCGGCCTGGCCACGCGGATCATCTCGCGAATGGCCTTGGTGCGATCGTTGAAGAAGTTGATTCCGCCGACATGAAAGACTACGTCGAAGCTGGAATCGGCAAAGGGCAGGCATTCCGCGTTGCCGAGAAAGAGATCGGCGGGGAGATGCCAGCGGCCTAGATTGGCCTGGCAATTGATCAGCATCTCCGGGGAGAGATCGATGACCTGTGGCGCCGCCGCACGGTGTCCTCGCAACCTGTGGCGCGGCTGCCGATGGCTGGGCTGGGTTCGCCCGGGGTAACGCCAGCGGGCGCGCAGGAATGACGGTATTCGACGTTCGGCACTACGACCGGCTGAGCTGAACCAACGATGAGGCGCGCCGGCTGGCCGATGCCGGTGCGGCGCACGGCACGGTGGTGCACGCCGACGAGCAGAGCTCTGGCCGCGGCCGGTTGGCGCGGCGCTGGTTCAGTCCGCCGGCAATCTCTACTTGTCGATGGTGTACCGGCTCGACCTTTACCACCGGAACGCAGCGTCGAGGTGGGATTCCTGGCCGCGCTGGCAGTGGCGGACGCGGTCGATGCGCTATTGCCGCGCCACACTCGCGCGATGCTGAAATG
>CAVXOO010000115.1:0-3583 GCA_963762945.1 uncultured Acidobacteriaceae bacterium
CGACCTTCCGCATCAAGCTGCCCCTGACGCTGGCCATCATCCCTTCCCTGATCGTCTCGGTCGAGGGGGAGCGGTTCGCCATCCCGCAGATCAACGTGGAGGAGATGCGCCACGTGCAGCCGGACCAGGCCAAGACCCGTATCGAGATTGTGGGCGATGCCGAAGTTCTGGTCTTGCGGGACCGCCTCATCCCTCTGGTACGATTCGCCGATCTGCTGGGGCTGGTCCCCACTTACGCCGATCCCAACTCCGGCCAATCGGAGATCGACCGCCGCACCCGCATGGCCGACCGGCGCTCCTCTCGCCTCCCGGATACAGGAGAAAAATCGCCGGCGTTGCTCCCGGCAAAACCGGTGCCGGCGCGTAGGCCCGGAGACCGGCGCCATGTTGGCGGCGCACTCGAGATCGTGGTGGTCACCACCGGTTCACAAACCTACGGACTGGTTGTGGGAGGCTTTCAGGACACCGAGGAGATTGTCGTGAAGCCTTTAGGCAGTCACCTCAAAGGCCTGGAGGAGTATGCCGGCGCAACCATCCTCGGCGACGGTTCTGTGGCCCTCATCCTGGATGTTGCCGGACTGGCGGCGAAAGCCGAGCTGGACGCGATTGCCGGGATGTCTCGCGTCAACGAGCAGAACGAGAGCGCCGCTCAGGAACAATTCAGCGATAGCCACTCGCTGGTCCTTTTCCATAACGGCCCGGATGAGCTATGCGCTCTGCCGCTCGATACCGTAACGCGCATCGAACATATCGCGCCCAAGCAGGTGGAGATGATCGGCGGCCGGCGCACCATGCAGTATCACGGCGGCCTGCTCCCGCTGGTCACGCTCTCCGACTCGGCCAAGGTCAAGTCGATTGGCGAGAACAAGGAGCTGGCGGTGATGATCGCCAACGTGCGCAGCCACGAGGTGGGCTTGCTGGGGGCCATGCCTGTGGATGTGGTCGAGACCGGCGCCAAGATCGATCAAACCACCCATCGCCAGCGCGGCGTCTCCGGCTCCGCCATCATTCGCGATCACACGGCGATGATTGTCGACCTCTACGAGTTAGTGGATGCGACATGGCCGGAATGGGCCGCGGAGCAAGCCGTTACGCGGCCGGCCTCGCCAGACGCTGGGAACTGGACAGTGCTGCTGGCCGAGGATTCGGACTTCTTCCGGTCGCAGATCACCCGCATTCTCGAAGAGGGCGGTTATCCCGTGCTGGCGGCGCCGGACGGCGAAGCAGCCTGGGAGTTGCTGCTTGCGAACATCGACAAGGTACGCACCGTAGTCACCGACATCGAGATGCCGCGGCTGGATGGATTGGGTTTGGCGCGGCGCATCCGCGGCGACGGCCGCACGGCGCAGTTGCCGATCGTTGCCCTCACCTCGCTGGCAGGCGAGGACGATATGGCGCGCGGCAAGGCGGCGGGCATCGACGATTATCAGACCAAGCTCGACCGGGATCGGCTTCTGGAGTGTTTGCAAGAGTACTCCGGCAAGACCCCGGCGCAACCGGTAACTCCCGCCGAAAGCTATGCCGCAGCCTGATCGCTCTACCGGCGGGGAGAATGCTGCGAGGCGGGCAAGGGGACGAGACCACCGGGAAGATGATTTTTGAGAGTCAGGGTTGAAACGGTCCGTTGGGATGATTGGGACCAGAAACGAAAGGAAAAGGATCATGACCAAATTGGCGGATATGAAGGTCGGCAAGCGTCTGGGCCTGGGCTTCGGAACTTGTCTGGTGCTCACCATCGCAATCGCTGCGATGGCGTATTGGGGGCTTGCTTCTCTTAAGCATGCCTCGGACAATTTGCAGGATCAAACCAATCGCATGCTGGTGATCAAGGACGCGTCCGTCGATATCGCCAACCTCTATCTCGATATCTGGCATGTCGTCACCACCAAGGATCCGCAGGCCCGGCAGGATTACAAGGAAGCCCTGGATAAGACACGGGCAACCTACGCGGCCAAGCTGGCAAAGCTGAAGAATGCCGGCAACCCCGAGTACGGCAGGGAGCAGATGGAAAAGATCGAGACGGCGGTAGGCAACGCCCGCGATCTCAACACCAGAGTCGTCGATGAAGCCATGAAAGGGGACGACACGAAAGCTCTCGCCGAGTTTGCCGGCGAAGGCTCCGTCAAAGGGCAGGGAATCTTCCAGGCCATGGCCGATTACTGCGCATGGCAGGATCAGCAGGTGACGGCGACCCAGCAGGCCATGGACCAGATTCAGTCGCGGGTGTATTGGCTGCTGGGCATCATGGTGCTGGCGGCGGCCGGGCTGACGATCTTGTTCGCGGTCCTGGTCACGCGCAGCGTGGCCTCGCCCGTCCTCGAAGGGGTCAGGCTGCTGCAGCGCATCAGCGGGGGAGACCTCAGCCAGAACGTACCCGACGAAATGCGCACCCGTAAAGACGAGCTAGGGGATCTGGGGCGGGCCATGCAAATCATGAGCGAGAGTTTGCGCAAACTGCTGGGCGGCATCAAGAGCGGGGTGCAGACTTTGGCATCCTCCGCCACCGAGCTGACGGCCGTATCCCAGCAAACCGCCTCCGGCACGGCCTCGATGTCCGACAAGGCCCATACGGTAGCCGCGGCCGCCGAAGAGGCCAGCGCCAACACCATGTCGATCGCCGCGGGCATGGAAGAGTCCTCGAGCAGCCTGTCGTCGGTCGCGAGCGCTACCGAGCAGATGAGCACCACGGTGGCTGACATCTCGGGCAATACCTCGAGAGCGCGCTCGATCAGCGAACAGGCCATGGGCCAGGCGCAGACCATCACCGACCAGATGCAGAAGCTGGGACAGGCGGCCCAGGAGATCGGCCACGTGACCGAGACCATCACCAACATCTCGGCGCAGACCAACCTGCTGGCCTTGAACGCCACCATTGAGGCGGCACGGGCGGGCACGGCAGGCAAGGGCTTTGCCGTGGTCGCGAACGAAATCAAGGAACTGGCCAAGCAGACCGCCGAGGCCACCGAAGACATCAAGACCAAGATTGCCGGGATTCAGAACTCGACCGGCTCGGCGATCACCGACATCGGACAGATCACGACCGTGATCAAGGATGTGGGCACGATCGTGACCTCGATCGCGGCGGCCATTGAAGAGCAGGCCAACGTGACCAAGGATGTCGCGGGCAACATCGCGCAGGCTTCAAGCGGAGTGCGGGAGGCCAATCAGCGCGTCTCGCAAACGGCGGAGGTCTCGAAGAGCATTGCGCGGGATATTGCCAGCGTCAACGCCGCAGTCGTCGACATCCGCCAGGGCGGCGAGCACGTGCAGGCCAGCGCCGTTGACCTGTCGAAGCTGGCCGAACAGCTCGGCGCACAGATCGCGCAGTTCACGATGTGAGAGGGCAGATAGGGCAACAAGTATCACCAATCCTGGAATTGCAGAGGATCTGCTGGCTGCTGGCTTCGCCTGGATGACAGTGAGTCGAAGATGAAACACGAAGGTGAAAGATTGCTATGAAACGAAATATCCGAACGCAACTGGTGCTTGCCTTCGCCGCTGTGCTGGCCTTGGTATTCGTCTCCTCAGCCATTGTTTATTGGAAAGCGTCCGATGTCATAGATGTTGAAAGGTGCTGGAGAGG
>CAVXOO010000116.1:0-6447 GCA_963762945.1 uncultured Acidobacteriaceae bacterium
GCCCCCCCCCTCCCTTGGGCTGTCCAGCGCGCTGTTGCACGGAGGGGAAATAGCGCCCGATCGGCTCCTCGCCTCGGGCTGCTTGGCCTGATAGGGCAGGACTGCGGCTTGGGCCGTGATGGAGATATTCCGTCACTCAGGTTTCAATGAGGCCATGGATCGCGTCCGCAAGCGGTTTTTCATCCTCGGCAAAGCTCTGAATTACTGCAGTCAGCATCTGCGCCTGTTCCACGGCCAGGCCATTTCATGCCCGGCCGGCGGTGTGCCGGTGTCGATATTCATGCCACGGCCCCACGCGCCCAGCCAGGCCGCTTTTCCCTCGAGCGCCGACGCGAGCCGCGTCTCTTCCTGGGTGCGGACCAGCGGAAACACCGCGCCCCGCGCCACCGGCACATCGCTATGGCCGGTCAGCTCCAGCATGCGCAGGGTGTGCAGCGTCTCCTCGTCGCGCCACGCGTCGCCGGTGACGATAGTGATGCCGAGAACCTGCACATCCGGCGCTTGCAGCAGCGCCAGCATGGCCATCTGGTCCGATCCGCCGGGACCGGAGCCGTCCTCGTCGATCAGCACCAGGCGCTTTTGCGCGGGCAGAAGCGCGGCGCACGAGGCCAGCAGCAGAATCGCAAGTTGTCTTCTCCCAGGTTGTCTTCTCATTGATGGGTATTGTGGCACAGCGATGCGGCTTCCTGAGCCCGAGGTAGCCGGTCAGTTTGAAACTGTTTTGAAAGGGCACGGCTTCACAGGCTGCGAAAAAAGGCTTCCAGGGGAGCACGAAGTGTCAGGGCACGACTTCAGTCGTGCCGTAAGTGCTGCAAATTGTGCGTGGGCTTCAGCCCCTGAGGGATGTTCTCTCAAGATATTCCGCAACTTCAGCCTTTTTCCGCAGCCTGTTTAGCCCCCGAGGGATGGTTTCTCTCACACTAACCCACTATCGGGTCCGAAAATCCGCACTCAGAGCACTCGAAAATATGCGCGCAATCGAGCGCTCCAGCTTATCTTCTTCGATCGCGGCCAAAGCCCCGAGGCTTGAACGGCGGCCTGGTCGGCGGCCTGACCTGCGGCGCAACCGGCAGGTCGGTTTTGCCCTCGGGAAAGATCACCAGAAAGCGGTTGGGGCCCTCGCCCACGCTGGCCGTCTCCACGCCTTTCAGGTCGCGGCAGGCCATGTGCAACAGGCGTCGCTCCAGGCTGTTCATGGGCGGAAAGCTGTATGGAACCCCGGTCCGCAGCACTTTCTCCGCAGCGGTTTCCGCGGTCATCTTCAGCTCCTGGGCGTGCAGAGCCTTAAAGTTGGCGGCGTCAAAACTCAACAGGTGGTGCTCGTGGTGGTCGAGCCGCAGCATCTGCCCGGCCAGGGTTTCCAAGGCCCGCAGCAGCTCGCCGTTGTGCTGGATCACGAGCGGCACATCGGGACCGGCCAGTTCCACGTTCAGCACCTGGTGCGAGGGGACGCCTTCTTCGTCGCCCGCAACCTCGCCCGCCGAGATGCGGTACTTCAGGCGCAATCCGCCCAGCTTGTTCAGGGTGTTCAGAAATTCAGCAATCGTTTGCGCAGCCTGCTTCAGGTCGTCAATCGGCATAAGAAATAAGTATCGCAGAGACAGGGCGTCTACGGGCAAAGCGCGAGGAAAGAAAATCGCTTCGATAAATCCCTGACTGGCGCGGAATCTTCGCCGCTCGTGCACGGGATGCTACCTTGAACCTGGGGCTTCCGGCGATTGCCCGGCACAATGATCGCGAAAGTTAATAACAGGCTCTAGCATGCGCCGTCTTTTCTTCATTTTCCTGTTGTTTTTGTCGTTTCTGAGCGCCAGGTTAGCCCACGCCCAGGGAGGGCCCCCGTTCATCACCGACGATCCCGGCACGCCGGGCAATCACCACTGGGAGATCAACGTTGGCTGGATCGGCAACCACAACCCCGGCCAGTCCTACTACCAGATTCCCGACGTCAACCTGAACTACGGCTGGGGCGACCGCATCCAGCTCAAGTACGAGCTGCCGCTGGCCGCCGGCACCAGCGCCCAGAACTCCACCGGTGTCGGCTTGGGCGAGTCGTCGGCGGGCGTCAAATGGCGGTACTTCGAGCATCACCGCGCAGGCGAGCCTAAGACCGACGAAAATCTCCTCTTCTCGCTTGGCACCTATCCGCAAGTGTGGGTCAATAACCCCACCGGCTCGGCGCAGCGCGGCATCGTCGTGCCCGGCCCGCTCTATTATTTGCCCATCGAGGCCACGGTGCAGGTGGGTTGGCTGGCGCTCAACGGCGAGGTGGGCCGATGGATTGGCAACCGCAACCAAGCCAGCCAGTGGGGACGCGGTCTCATCGCCGGCCACCAGTTCAGCGACCGCCTCGAACTCTAAACCGAACTTTACGACCTCCAAGACGCCAATCGCATCGACGGCAACCCCAAGCAGCGCGCCCTCACGCTCGACTTCGGCGGACGCCAGTCGCTCGACCGCGCAAACCACGTGCGCCTGCTCTTCATGGCAGGCCGCTCCATCCAGACCGTCACGCGCACCAACGGCCAGCCAAGCTGGATCGCCTACATCGGCGTGCAGTTGCTGTTTGGGTATAAGGACGGCGACTAGCCCCGCGCATCGGAGATTGCGGGAAGGTGCGGCAAAGAGCCGTCATCTCACGATCGGACCACCCTCGTGGGGAGACCGCCTTGAACCGCTCAACCCGCTCAATGCGCCGGGGCCGGGGCTTTACCGGTAATCTTCAGGAACTGGCCGAGCACCTCGGACAATGCCAGGTCGAAGTTCTTGTCGCAGTTCTTTCGGAGGAGGGCGGAGTCGATGGAGCGGTTCACGGTCCAAAGGACGTAGTGCGTCTTGCCGTCATAGATCACCAGCCGGAACATCGGCAGAGGATAGACTTCACCCTGGTATACAGCGGGGCGTTGAGGAGCGACCAGGCGAAGCTCGAGGACGAGGTCGGCCTGCGCCGGATCGGCAACCAGCGTGAAACTGCCGCTAGCTTTGAGCGCCGCGTAGAACTCCGTATAGCCACGATCGGGATCGCCGCTAAAGTTAAAAGGGCGATGGGGATCGTCGGGAAACTGCTCGGGAAACAGGACGCTGTCTGCGCCGGCGTTCGAAACAAAGATGGTTTTTGCGTTTGCAATTGCCTGAGGAATCGGGCCGGCTTGCGTGTAGGCGGGCGTTTGCGCGAAGGCGGCTGCCGCAAGTGAGATGGCCGCAGCAGTCAGGCAGAGTCGGGTACGTAGGGATGGCATCGTTCTCCTCATTTTTGTCACTTCAATCCAAAAGCAGCCGCAAAAAGCCGTCAATCCGATCATCGCAGCTCCGTCCTGGCGACTGGAGCAGAAATCATTGGCAAAGCCTTTTGTTTTCAGGGTCCTGCCGACTCAGATGCGGGAGCGCAACCGAGAGTTGTCTATCGATTTGCGGCTATTTGATAGAGATCTGGCCCAAAATGGGACAAATGCGCCGGCTTCGGCAAAATCCGTAACTTGAAGAAGTCAAAACCCTTACTGGGAATGCTCCCGGAAACAGGACTTCTGCCACAAAAATCCTCTTATCTATCTTGACAACAATGGAGCCTGGAGGGTGTCGGCTTAGTAAAATAGGCGAATGGTTAGTACAAGGAAAACACGCAAGTTAAAGCGACAAGCTCCGCTATGGATTTACTTTGTAGCGGGTGCCTCTGCCGTGGTCCTGGTGGCGCTGATCGTGCTCATCTCGGCGCGCTCGGTGCAAGCGGATGCGCGTCTTCCCAAAGCGGCCAATCTGGCGCCTACGGTGCAAGCCGCCGCAAGCCCAACTCCGCCCTCGATGGCTTATCGGGAACCTGGCGTTCCCAAGGATGGTCCATCGCCCGAGGCCCAGCGGTGGAAGGATAGAGTGCATGGCGTAGCTTCGTGGTACGGCGGCGTCTTTAACGGACGCAAGACCGCCAGCGGCGAAGTCTACGACATGTATGCCATGACGGCCTGCCACCCCACTCTGCCCTTCGGCTCCATCGTGCGCGTGGTGAATCGGACGAACCACCGCTCGGTCGTAGTCCGCATTACGGACCGCGGCGATCTGGTCGAGGAGGGGCGGATCATCGACCTCTCTTATGGTGCGGCCGAAAAGCTTGGAATGACATGGGCGGGTCTGGCCAAGGTCGATCTTCAAGTCCTTTCCCTGGGGAAGCCTCGCGCCCTTCGCACCGGCAAGTAAAGCAGCCCAATCTGACAACGAACTGAAGAGCCCCGAAACCGCGCCAGAATGTGTCTCTGCTGGCTCGGACGTGTGCGTCTACGGCCTCACCAGGGACACATCGTCTCCCAAGATGCCGTAACGGGTCGCATCTCCAGCGAGCGGGTCCACCACCGGTGCGAAGGGCGAGGGTCCGTCGAGCCGTGCCCGGAGCAGAAAGCCAATCAGGCCCCGCAAAGGGGCCTGCAACCGTTAAGTCTCCGGCTGTTCGGAAGGACGATTGCTCTTGCGATCGCGAGACGATGCCTCAAGCGGCAGGGATGAGCGCAGCCAGCGCCAAAGCAATCGATCGTAAAAGTGAGCGACCCCGGCGCGATCAAATCGCGCCGGGGTCGAGAAGAGGCTTATGCTTCTGTAGATTATTCGATTAGTTCTTGCGCAGCTTGAGTCTCAGGAATCCCGCCATGCCAATCAGTCCGGAACCCAGCAGCAGGAGCGACTCCGGCTCAGGCGTGGCAACCGTGGCCATCATATCGGCGGCATAGAACTGCGAACTTGGGTTGTCGCCGGGGGTCGGAGGCTCGGAGTTGTAGGGGAACCCGCCGAACGAATATCCTACCCAAGTGCTCCCGGTGAAGGTCGCAAAACTGTTAATCGGCGGGGTGGAGCTTCCACCTAAAAGGTTGTTGCTTCCATTCGTAAACACGACTAACTCGTAGGTCTGACCTGTGGTCAGGTTGAGGGAGCCGGGTGTTTCGGCGCTCGCGGCTGTGAAGTAATAATTGCCATTCGTCACAGTGGTGAGTGAAGACGGAATGGGGTTATTGTCCGCGAGTCCCAGGAGCGTCCCACTGGAATTGTAGATCCCCTCCCACTCATCTGCGCCGTAAGGAGACGGCAGCTCAGCAATGCCCAGCGCAGTGATGGTCACGTCGTAATTAACGGTGAATAGATCGGCCGCCTCCACGTAACCCACGCCAGGGTACTGCGTGATCCCGCCGGCCGGATTCGTCCAGGCGACACCCGATGTCGCGAACGCGGGAACAGCGGCAACGAAGGCAACTACAGCTGAAGCGAGAAGCGGAAGAACAAACTTGCGGGCGGGAAGACTCTTTAGATTCATCTTTAGGCCTCTTTTTTCTCAGATTGCCCGTGTGCGTCATGCCGGATTGTGAAGGTCCCGGGAAGAGTCGCCGGCAAGCGACACCAAGGGCTATGCCTTGTCTAATGCAACTTCGGGGCCAAAATGATTCTGTTTAGTTTCATCGAGTTAGAACGCCATGTGGATATGAATGTGCCACCGTTTGCATAGCAAGTGGCAAAGAGTTCCACACTCCTGGGGAAACCCCGCGAAGCCTCGGCGATCACCGCTCCGATGCGCTTCTCGACCCTCGCGGGCTGGTCGTTTGGGAGGGATGGCAATTGTTTCCCGGCGACCGCCGAGATGGGGTTGCGGCGCGCGCTTCGACCTGGGATCGCGACGGCGCGCCCTGACACGCCAGCCTAGTTTTCTTCAGGCCGCTTGTAGGGCTTTTGCAGATATTGGCGCGCCTCGTTGACGGCGCCCTGGGTGTTGTCGTTGGTCTGCACCGCCAGCCGGTACTCGTTCACCGCGCGATCGCGCTGGCCCGTCAAATCGAAGATCTTGCCAATCGCGATGTGGCTCCAAACCTCGGTCCAGGCCGGCTCATCGTCGCCGCGCAGCGAGTCGCGGAAGGCATTGACCGCGGCCTGATAGTTGCGCTGCGTATAGAGGACTTCCCCGATGCGATAGCTGGCCAGCGAGCTCAAGGGGTTCGAGTCGAGGGCCTTTTTGTACTCGGTGAGGGCGTTCACCAGATCGCCCTGCGCCACCAACTGCTGGCCCTTGAGGATGGCGATGCGAACATCGAGATCGGGCGTCGATTTGAGCACCCAATCGCCAGGATCCACGCTGATGCGGCGCGGTCGGCCGAAGGTGTCGACCACATACTGCGTGTCAGTGCCAACCACATCGATCTTCTGGCTCTCGGTTTTGCCCTCGGTTTCAATCCGCAGCTCAACCGGCATACGGAAAAGATCGAGATCCTGATTGATCTCGCCGATAGTGCGAAAGCCCTTGTTGTTGCCGAGCCGGTAAACGGCATACTTATCGGTGAAGACCGGCGCGCCCGTGCCGTCCACCCACTGCGAGAAGAACGGCAGCAACTGCTGCTGGCTGGTCTCCTCGGCAATCTTTTCAAAGTCCTCGGTGCGAATGGAACTGTCGGTAAACTGGCTCAGCGCGCCCTTCAGGATATT
>CAVXOO010000117.1:0-5878 GCA_963762945.1 uncultured Acidobacteriaceae bacterium
TGATCTTTAGTCGACATCTCCCCCACCGCTTCGCGTGGAATGAATATGAGGCGGCGTTTGCGGCGATGCGCTCTGGAAATACCGGTAAGGTGATTCTGGATTGGAGAGACGTGCGATAGCTCGTTATCCTTCGGGCGCTGTACGGTCTCCTCATGGTCATCATTTTTCCGACTTCGCGCCTCTTTGTAGTAGATTGAGCGCATGAATCCGAGAACCGAAAGGCAGAGAATCGCGATGCGATGGATCGTGGCGGCGTTCGCTTGCGCAACCCTCAGCTTTGCCGTGCCGCCGAGCACGCAGCCCGCGACTGCTCCACAAAAGGCCGACTCGATTCTGATTCTCAAAAAAGATCACGTGCTGGAACTGCTCAAAGGCGGCAAGGTGATCCGCACCTACAAGGTCGCGCTCGGCCGGGGAGGCTTGGCTCCGAAGGAGCGCGAGGGTGACGGACGCACACCGGAGGGCCACTATATTATCGACAGCCGCAATGCCGAGAGCCATTACCACAAGGCGCTGCACGTCTCCTATCCGAACGAAGAGGACCGCCGACGTGCGGCAAAATTGGGCGTTGCGCCCGGCGGAGCCATCATGATTCATGGCTTGCCCAACGGCTTGGGCTGGCTCGGCGCTGCGCATAGGCTCTACGACTGGACGCTGGGTTGCATCGCGGTCACTGATGAAGAGATCGACGAGATCTGGGAGATGGCGCCGATTGGCACTCCGGTCGAGATCCGGTCGTAGCGATCACGTGCTCACTCGCACGTCTCTGCGAGAATAGAGTTTCATGCTTTCACTCCAAAATGCGGGGAAACGTTTCGGGCCGAGGGTTCTGTTTCTCGAAGCGAATTGGCTGATCCGCAACGACGAGAAAACCGCGCTGGTGGGCGCGAACGGCACAGGCAAATCCACGCTGATGAAGATTTTTGCCGGACTGGAGACGCTCGATTACGGCTCGCTCGACCAGACGCGCGGCATCAGCATTGGCTATCTGCCGCAGGAGGGGCTCGAACTCGCGGGCCGGACCGTTTTCGAGGAGTGCCTCACCGTCTTCGACGAGCTGCACGAGATGGAAAGCGAATGCGAGCGGCTGGCCGCGCAGATGGCGGAGCTCGATCACGAAAGCGCCGAGTTCGCGACGGTCGCGGAGCGCTACTCCACGTTGCAGGATCGATTTCATGCGCTCGACGGCTACGCGCTCGACGCGCAGGTGGGCAGCGTACTTACCGGCCTCGGCTTCGGCAAGCAGGATTGGACGCGGCAGACCAGCGAATTTTCAGGCGGCTGGCAGATGCGCATCGCGCTGGCCAAATTGCTGCTCGCCAAGCCTAATCTGCTGCTCCTCGACGAGCCGACGAACCATTTGGACCTCGAAACCCGCAACTGGCTCGAGGGCTATCTGAAGAGCTATCCCTTCGGCTACATCCTGATCTCGCACGATCGCTATTTTCTCGATGTCACCATCGATCGCACCGTGGAGATATGGAACAAACGGCTCAGCGTCTATCACGGTAATTACACAAAATATTTGAAGGAAAAAGACGAACGGCGCGAGCAGCTGGTTGCCTCTTACCGCAATCAGAAGGAACGCATCGAGCATCTTGAGGCCTTCATCAATCGGTTCAGAGCCCAGGCCACCAAGGCCAAGCAGGTGCAGTCGCGCATTAAGGAACTGGAAAAGATCGAGCGCATTGAGATTCCTGAACAGGAACCCGTGATTCACTTCAAGTTTCCCCAGCCGCCGCCATCGGGCCGCACGGTTGCGGAGGCGGAAAAGCTGGGGAAGGATTACGGCGCGAAGTGCGTCTTCTCAGGCGCGCGCTTTACCATCGAGCGCGGCGACCGGGTGGCGCTGGTCGGCGTGAACGGCGCGGGCAAATCGACTCTCATCAAATTGCTCATTGGCGAAGAGCTGCCCACAGCGGGCACGATCAAGCTCGGCCATAATGTCGTCGCCGAATATTTTGCGCAGGATCAGTACAAGGTTCTCGATCCAGAGGCGCGGATGCTGGACGACATCAGCCGGTCGGCTCTGCGCATTCCCGATGCCGCGCTGCGCTCTCTGCTCGGGTGCTTTCTTTTTTCGGGCGAGGACGTCTTCAAGCCGCTGGGCGTGCTCTCGGGCGGCGAGCGCAACCGTTACGCGCTCGCGCGCATTCTGGTTTCGCCGTCGAATTTTCTGCTGCTCGACGAGCCCACCAACCATCTCGATATGCGCGCCAAGGATGTGCTGCTCGAAGCGCTCTCCGGCTACAGTGGCACTGTGGTCTTTGTTTCGCACGACCGCTATTTCATCGATCGCCTGGCCACGCGCGTGCTTGAGATTGAGGGCGGCGCCATCACGGCCTATGAAGGGAATTACGAGGATTATTTGCGGCGCAAAGCTGCGTTGGCCATGGCAGCAGCCGGTGAAGCACAAGCGTCACCGTCCGCGGCAGCCAACTCGTCGCAAAACTCGGGCGGAAGGGCTTTGTATCAGGGCACGGCTTCAGCCGTGCCGGAGAGGGAGCCCAAAAGAAACGGGGCTTTAGCCCCTGCCGGTTCATCGTTCGCATCACCGTCGAACAGCACGATTCTTATCGAAGGCGGCTACGATGGGCCTGACGGCGCAGCAACAAAGAAGCAGACCCGCCGCCTGAATCCCATCAAGCAGAAGCAAATGGAAGAACGCTGCACGTTTCTTGAAGAAGAGATCCCGCGCGTCGAAGCCTCCGTCGCGCACACCGAAGAGCAGCTCGGCGTTTATGTCTCGGCGGCGGAAACCCAGCGCCTCACTGCGCTCGCCGCGGAGCTCCGCGGCCAACTGGCCGCGTTTACCGCCGAATGGGAAGAGCTGATGGCGCAATTGGAAAGCGCCTGATTTGACGGACTGATGTGTTTCGACAAAATCCGGCTGAAATGAGTCATTCGCCGAATATGTTCGAGCACAAAAACATGGCGCAGTAGAGTGAGATCAGGCTTGCCGCGATTGAGCAGGCCGCGCCAATCGCTCGACCCCTGGGTCCAGACAAGAGATTTGAGCGAGCGATCAGTCGATAGTAAAGGAACAATGCGATGGCGGTTGGGACTAAGAGAAAGAACAAACTCTCGACGATTTCCGCAAATTCCTCCCACCGGCTCGGAATGGTAATAAATCGCAGTACTCTGGCCCAGCACACGGCGAACATGAAACCAATATGGCCTAACGCGACCAGAGCCAATTTCGCCATTAAAATCATTTTCCTTCGCATTTCGCTCAGCCTTTCAGAGCAGTTGGCCGGATTGTAACACTCGCGGACCTCGCGATTTGGTGCCTACAATTCGCGCCCATCTCCGCGTACCATCGAAACCATGGTTGCCAAACCCGCCAAATCCCGTTGTTCCTGGGCTGAGAGCGATCCACTTCTCCGCGACTACCACGATGCGGAGTGGGGCGTGCCGGAGCGCGACAGTCGGGCGCTTTGGGAACTGCTCATGCTCGAGGGCTTCCAAGCCGGCTTGGCCTGGATCATCGTGCTGCGCAAACGAGACGCCTTTCGCAGAGCCTTCAAGGGTTTCGATCCCTCGAAGGTCGCACGCTTTCGCGAACCCGACGTCGAGCGCATGCTTCAAAATCCCGAAATCATTCGCTCGCGCGCCAAGATCGAAGCGACCATTCAGGCTGCCCACATCTATCTCGAGATGCAGAAGACCGGCGAAGACTTCGCCATCTTTCTCTGGGACCTCGTGGGTGGCAAACCCATTCGGAACGAAGGTCCCATCACGGCGCAAACGCCGCTTTCGGTCGAAATGTCGAAACAGCTCAAGCAACGCGGCTTCAAATTTGTCGGTCCCGTCATCGTTTACGCGTTTATGCAGGCCGCTGGCATGGTGAACGATCACGCGCCTACCTGCTTCCGCCGCAACACCAAGGGCTGCTAAAACCTCTTCTTCCACTTCGCGCGGCGAGGGCCCCATACTTCTCCCATTCACTCCTTATTCTCCTCGTGCATAATCAAATCAGCATGGCTTCCCTTTGGAACCCCGAGAGTTGGCCGCAGCGGCTGGCGGAGATTGAAGCGCAATCCGGCGACCTGAAAGAGGCGCCGTTGCGCCGCGACGTGCGTTCGCTGGGCACTTTGCTCGGTACGGTGCTGCGCGAGCAGGCCGGCGAAGAGGCGTTTGCGCAAGTGGAGGCGCTGCGGCAGGGAACGATCGCGCGCCGCGACGCGGAGCTGCGCGGCCAGGGCGGAGAGGCCGCGCGCCAGGCCGTCGCCGCGCTCGACCTGGTGCACTCGCTGCCGGTGGAGCGCGCCATTTTGCTGACGCGCGCCTTTGGCTTCTACTTCGAGCTCATCAATTTGGCGGAGACGAACCATCGCAAGCGCCGGCGCACGGCCTTGCGCCTGAGCGGACAGGCCGGCCGCCAGCGCGGATCGCTGGCAGGCACACTCTCGGAGATGCGCCGCGTGGGCATCGACGCGCAAGAGGCCCTGAGCTGCCTCGCCCGCGTGCTGATCGTGCCGGTGTTCACGGCTCACCCCACGGAAGCCGCGCGCCGCACCGTGATGTTCAAGCGCCGCCGCATTGGCGAGTTTCTCGAAGCGCTGGACCGTATTCCCATTCCCGAGCAGGATCTGGCGCGGCTTGAAGAGTTGGTGCTGGCCGAGATTACCGGGCTGTGGCAGACCGACGAGGTGCGCTCGCGACGGCCCACCGTCTACGACGAGATCAAGATGGGCCTCGACTACTACGACGTTTCGATCTTCGAGACTCTGCCCGAGCTCTATCGCGAGATCTCCGCGGCGTTGCGCGCGGCCTATCACCTCGAAATCGAGCCGCTCGAGTTGCCGATTGTTCTACGCTTCGGTTCCTGGATCGGCGGCGATCGCGACGGCAATCCCTTTGTGACGCCGGAGGTGACGCGCGCCGCGCTGCAACTGGCACGCGGCCATCTGCTGCTCTATTACCAGCGCCAGCTCGACCGGATCATCGACCTGCTTACATCGAGCGCCCAGCAGCGGCCGGTGAGCGAAGCGCTGCGCGAACGGCTGCGCGCGTATGTGGCGCGGGTGCATACGCCGGAAGCGCAGGTCTTCGGTTCGCAATATGAGTTCGAATACTATCGCCGCTTTGTGATCTGCCTGAAGGCACGCATCGAGCGCACGCTTGAGGAGGCGGGTGAAGTGCACGCGGGCGCCAGCAGCCCGCTGCCCGTGATGCTCTACACGCTGGCGCGCGGCCACGACAAGCTTACCCAGGCGCTGCCGGCCTACTGCTCGGTTCAGGATTTCATTGACGATCTGGAAACTCTGCGCGAGTCACTGGCCGGGAACGGCGGTATCCGCATCGCGCGCACGCTCATCGATCCGCTGATCCTGCAGGTGCGCACCTTCGGCCTGCATCTGCACGCGCTCGACATCCGGCAGCATGCCCGCGTTCATGCCGCGGCCTTGCAGGAGGCGATCAGCGACACCATGGCGCCCGAGCTGACCGGCGGGCTCTCCGCTGAAACCGCGAGCGTGCTGGAGACTTTCCGCGTGGTCGCGGAAATCAAGCATGGATGCTCGCCCGAGGCCATTCGCCAGTACGTCATCAGCGGCGCATCGTCTGTTGAGGATGTGCTGGCGGTGATTCGCCTGGCGCGGCTGGGCGGCGTCGAAGTCGAAGGCGCGGAGGAGGGCCCCGATCCCGGATTAATGCCTGTGCCGCTCTTCGAATCGATTGAAGATTTGCGCAACGCGCCCGCTATCTGCCGCGAGCTCTGGAGCAGGCCTGACTACCGCAAGCTGCTTGCGAGCTGGGGCGACTGGCAGGAGATTATGCTCGGCTATTCCGACTCGAATAAAGACGGCGGCATGTTGACTTCCACGTGGGAGATCTTTCGCGCGCATCGCGACCTGCATGCCGTGGCGCGCGAGGC
>CAVXOO010000118.1:0-6143 GCA_963762945.1 uncultured Acidobacteriaceae bacterium
GGAATAATCGAACCTGTACCGATCAAGACTGGCGGCCATCGATCGGCCGCTGCCATCTATAGCGAGGATATTCCCCATGGAGCTCCATAAGAAAGTTTCGAACTTCACGCTCTCGACCGACGAGGACAAAACCATAAGCCTTTCCGATTACGCCGGCAAGCCGGTAATCCTTTTCTTTTACCCCAGGGCCGATACGCCGGGCTGCACCATTGAGGCCTGCGGCTTTCGCGACACGTTCAAAAAACTGCAAGCTGCCGGAGCCGTTGTGCTCGGCATCAGCCGCGACACGCCCAAAGCGCAGGCCAAATTCCGCGCCAAATACAACCTGCCATACACACTCCTTGCTGATGTAGACGAGAAAGTATCGAAACAGTTTGACGTATTGAAAGAAAAGAACATGTACGGGAAGAAAGTGATGGGCATTGTGCGGACGACCTTCGTCATCGGCCCGGACCAGAAGCTGCTGCACGTCTTCCCCAACGTCAAGCCCGAAGGTCACGCCGAAGAGGTGCTGGCGCTGATGAAGGATCTGAAGAAGAGCTAGCGAGGCTGGCGAGGCCGCAAGCCGGCGCGGCAGCGGAGTTCAAACACATTGAAGGCGGAATATGTTTTGGGCGCCTCTTGCCTGGCGCGCCTTTGAGGCGCCGCCCAAGAGCATCGATGGCTCTCACCCGAGCTCGGGATCTCCCGAACTCAGGGTGAGACGGACGTGACTAACTCCGGCCAAGAACCGCGAATTTGCGGCGGCAGATGAAAGCGATAACTCCCAGGCCTAAAAAGGCGAGCGAAAAGGCCGAGGGTTCCGGAGTTGGGGCGATGATGCTGGCTGAGATGCCGCCGTCGAGGTCGGCGCCATTCGCATCGTAGTCGATGAAAAGAGGGCCGCCGGGGGTGGAAAAGGCCAATTCATCCCCGAGACTCTCCGAATAGCCCGAGAATGTTGTCGTAGTGGGGTCTGTTGCGGACCATCCAGGCGATGCATTCGCAAAGGCAGCGATGAATGCGAGGCCGTCGTCGGGACCGGATAAAACACCGAAGAAAGTGGCGTAGATGCCAGGATCACCTGTGTTCGAGGCGTCAAGGAACTCGACGCCATATTCGTCGTCGATATTCAGGGGCGCCACCAAATACGATGTCCCACCGACTTCAGCCTGGACATCGTATATGAAGGGATACAAAGCGAATCCCTGAAAAGGAGAGATAAAGAGAGAGCTCTCGAACTCGACATCAATGTCGAAGGGGGTACCAGGTGTAAAGGCCGTGCCGTCGAAAGAGCTGTTCCCATCGGTAAAGCCTTGGAATTGAAGAGTGACTTCATCGGCGGACGCGGTCTGGCTAACGGCCAGGATCGCAAGGGCGGCGAGCGCGAGTGCTGCTGCGCGAATCTTCATTGCATTTGACCTCAAGAACCGGGTAACGGGGATGGAGTAACGGGGAAGCCTACGGTTTCATTGTTTCTAGACCTGGGGCCAGAGTCAAGCAAAAAGAGCGAGTATGGAATTGGGCAACGGAACGGAATATCGTGGGGCAGAGCGAGAAGAACCCATTGACGGGAAAATTGCTGACCTGCGCCTTTTTTGAGGCGCCGCCGGAGCGCGTGGCGCGCCTGCTCCTCGGCAAGATCCTTGTCAACAGGATAAAGGGGCGTAGGCCCATTGCGGGGCGCATTGTCGAGGTCGAGGCGTATCTGGGTCCGCACAGCAAAATAGCCGATCCGGCTGCACACTCGCATCGCGGCCCCACACCCAGGAACCTGGTGCTCTTCGGACCAGCGGGGCATGCTTATGTTTATTCCATCTATGGGCTGTACTTCTGCATGAATGTTTCGTGCGAGCGCGAAGGCCATGGCGGAGGCGTGCTAATACGCGCACTGGAGCCGGTGGCGGGGCTCGATCAAATGGCGCGGAATCGGGGCTTGACGCCAGGGGCGCCCGCGAGAGAGCTAACCAGCGGCCCAGGCCGGCTGTGCCAGGCTCTTGGAATTACACGAAGTGTGGACAACGGGCTGGATTTGACGGATCCAAACTCGTCCCTGCAACTGCGCGACGATGGCACCCGCGCCGGCCGCGTGCTGGTGACGCGCCGCATCGGCATCCGCCACGCCGTGGAGCTGCCGCTGCGCTTTGCCATTGCCGGCAACGGCTGCGTGTCTGGACCGAAATCGATGGGCCGGTGATCGATCTTTTCGCATCTCTCTTCTGTCCGTTAAACTCGACACACGCCATTTCTCTGAGCCCGCTTCCAGGCCAGAAAGGATTCCCTGCACGTGAAAACAACTTCCCTGATTCTTCCCGCCACGGCAATTGCCATTCTCGCCACGGCCATCTACGCAGCAACCAGCGGTGCACAGGCGCCGGAAACGCCTACCCAGTCCAGTCAGGCCGCCCCCAGTGCGCCCCAAAGCCCCGCACCGGAGGGCATGGCTCCCGGCGGCCGGCCGATGCGCAACTATCCCGCGCCCACTAATCTCCAGGTGTTGCCCAAAAACCTGTCGGGGCGCGAAGTTCACGAGATGATGGAGAAGTGGGCGGGTTCGCTGGGCGTGCATTGCGACTTTTGCCACGTGGCCGACCCCAAGAACCTCGGCCCCAACGGCCGCCCGCGTCTGAATTTCCCCGACGACTCCAAGCCCGACAAAAAGATTGCGCGCATTATGTACGCCATGACGCAGCAGATCAACAGGGACTACATCGGCAAGGCGATGGACCTGGACCCGGACGGAATGGGCATGCCGGTGACCTGCGGGACCTGCCATCGCGGCCACGAGATGCCGGAAGACTTCGTTATTCCCAAAGAGCACCATGAAGGGCCTGGCGGTCCGCCTGCAACCGGCGCGCCGCCGGCGTCAAATTAGCTTCGCCTCCCGGAGCCGGATTTACACTGGCTCGGTATGCGGCTCTTCGTAGGAATTGCACTCGCCGATGCGGTGGTCGGCGAACTCGAGTCGGCGGCGGGGCCGGGCTGCGCGCCCTGGTAGCCGCCTTGCGCAGCCAGTTGCCGTTCACGCGCTTCATCGCTCGCGAGTTTCTGCTTTACGAGAGCCATTTAGAAGCCAAGGGCGCGCGGTACGATGTGCGCGGGAGGTTTCCGCTCAACGAACCGCGAAACCAGCCGTGAGCCGTGGCCGCGATGCGCCGCCGACTGGTATACTGAAGATTCGGCAAGGCGAGGACGCGGGACACCGGGTGTGCGCCAGTGCCGCCCCGGCGGCGCCGAAAGTCCTTGAAGAATTCTGGAGTTCAACCATGGCACAAGTTTGCGACATCTGCGGCAAGGGTCCGCAATTCGGCAATAACATCTCGCACGCGCACAACATCACGCGCCGGCGCTGGAATGTGAACCTGCAGGTAGTGAAAGCGCTGGTTAACGGCGCGCCCAAGCGGCTGCGCGTGTGCGCAAGCTGCATCAAGAGCGGCAAAATCGCCAAGGCGTAAGCGCGCTCCGCGCTCTTAGCCTTCGCTCCGGGATCGTGAAACCCCGTCTCAAAAGGACGGGGTTTTGTTGTGCGCCGGGAAGGCGCGCGCCGCATCGGTATTACCGATCCGCTTTGGTGAACGCAAGCGAAGCGGAGTTGATGCAGTAGCGCAGGCCGGTGGGGCCGGGACCATCGGGGAAGACGTGGCCGAGGTGGCCTCCGCAGCGGGCGCAGTCCACTTCGACGCGCCGCATGCCGAAGCTCCGATCTTCATGCTCCGTGACAGTTTTTGAGTCGGCAGGAATCGTAAAGCTGGGCCAGCCGCAGCCGGAGTCGAACTTTGCGCCGCTTAAAAACAGCAGCGCGCCGCAGCCCGCGCAGTGATAGTTGCCGGTTTCGCGATTCTCAGTAAGCGCGCCGGTGAAGGGGCGCTCGGTGCCCTTCTCGCGCAGTACGTGATACTGCTCGGGCGTTAGCTGCGCGCGCCACTCGGCGTCGCTGCGGACAACTTTTTCCTCTTGATCGTTCATGACAGACCTCCCTAGAAGCTCGTGAACCGTAAACCGTGGACCGTGAACCGTGGACCGTGAACCGTGTGCGCCGCTCGACCCCGGATCCCGGTTCCGGTCCACGAACTACGATTCAGACCTCGGCAACCGCTTCGATTTCCACCAGCAGATTGCGCGGCAACCGGGCAACCTCAACCGTGGAACGCGCCGGCAAAGTGTCGGAGTCACTTTCGAAAAACGATGCGTAGACCGCATTCATGGCCGCGAAATCGTTCATGTCCTTGAGAAAGACGGTGGTCTTGACGACCTGGCCCAGGCTGCTGCCCGCGGCTTCAAGAATCGCCTCGATGTTCTTGATGGCCCGCTCCGTCTGCTCCTTGACGCCGCCCGGAACCGCTTGTCCGGTGACGGGATCGAGGCCGCACTGCCCAGCCGTGAAGATAAGGTTGCCGACACGCACGCCCTGCGCATAGGGACCGATGGCAGCGGGCGCGCCGTCCGTGGTGATGATCGATCGTGTCATAGAAAGATTCTACGAGAAGACTCCGCGGAGTCCGGCTGGAAAAAATTCGTGATTTTTCCGACCGTTCGGGGGAGAAACGCCCGACCGAATCCCCGCGCATCGGGGAGTGCGCTGCCCACTCAGGCTCTCGCGCAAACGTGAAAGGGTAACTCCCTTGAGAGGAGTTACCCCTTGAACGCTTAGAGCCTTGAGCTCCGTAACGGGTAAGCTGCGGTTTAGTGGAATACCGCCAGGATGGCGCTGCCCAGACCCATGGCCAGCAGCCAGTAGGCGGCGTTGATGACGAACAGATTGGCGCGGCGGCCTTCAAGAACATGCTCGGCGAAGAGCGGTGGCGCCATGAATCCGAGCCAGCAGGCGATGCCCACGGCGAAGCCATCGGAAAAGGCTCTCACTCCAGTGATGGCGAAGAAATGCGCCATGATATACGACAGAAGCAGGCACGCAACGAGGCCGGAAGCAAGAGTGAAAATCCCATGTTGCGGCTTTTCTCCCTCGGCAAGGCCGATGAGTTTTCTCCAGGACTTTTTGAGAATAACGCCGTACCAGAGAATTCCCAATCCCCACTGCACAAGTGCCGCAACTACGATCGAAAGGTAACTGATGTGCATTCTTAATTCCTCCAAAACGGAGCTGATATACGGCTCCCATCCACTAGACACAGGAAAATAGAACGCTGGCCACGCCGGAAAGAAGTCGCAGAAACACTCTGCGGGAGCCACGGACGCGATGTCAAGTTAAATCAAGGGCCCAGACGCAGAAAAGTTATCAATCGAACCTCCGCGCGCTTGCGCCGGCCCGCGCATCAGCGGCGTTTGAGAGCTTCCAGTTCGTCCAGAGTGCGCGGCCAGTCGGAGCCGAGCAGACGCGAAAGACTGCGGTCTGCGAGCAGCTTGCCGCCGGTCTGGCATTCGGGGCAGTAGTTGGTTTCGTTGTCGGCATAGCGAATTCTCTGGATGGATTTACCACATCGCGGGCAGGGCTGGCCAAAGCGGCCATGCACGGCCATCTCCGGCCGGAACGCTGTCACGCCTTCGGGAAACTTTTTTCTGGCTTCAGACGAGAGGCGTGCGATCCATAAAGAAAGCGTGGACTGCGTGGCCTCGAAGAGGCGCCCAAGCCCGACTTACTCTCACGACACGCGAACCCTTTGGGCTCCGGCAGGTTGGGTTACAGTACCGGATCTACCGGCCCATCTGGGCGCGCGCGGACTATGAGTACCAGACCTGGACAACATGGGCCGGAAAGACGCCCAATCCCCGAGGGCTTCACCGCTGGCATTGCCTATAGCTTCGCGTACCCCTTTGCCAGCAAACGCTGACTGTTGCGCCCGGCTCAAGGCCGGCATTACTCCCGGTCTCAGAATCTCTGGCGGCGCACGCCTCTCTTTTGTGCTCGTCTCGAAATGCCCGGCCGCGGCCTAGGTGTTAATGAGGCCAGCGGACCGAATCGCCCTCAGGCTCCTGAACTTCGCTCTGGTTGCGGCGGCGACGGCAGCCCTTGCCCCGATATGCGCAGCGCAAACCAGTGAAGTTCAACCCAGCGTGCCTTATCCTGTGAAGATTCCATCCAGCTCGGCCATCCCCTGCCACCCGGCCGGCCAAGCCTCTACCCAGGGTCCAGACTCTCTCTAGGTTCACTCACAAGGAACGCTGGCTCTCAGCAATGGGCCACTTCATCGCATACCGCACTCGAG
>CAVXOO010000119.1:0-12191 GCA_963762945.1 uncultured Acidobacteriaceae bacterium
GACATCGGCCGATCACCACCTTCGATGGGCTTTACTACGACTTCCAGGCCTCCGGCGACTTTGTGATGGTCGAGGCGCCGGGGTTCACTCTGCACACGCGGCAGGCTTCGGGCGCGCCCACCTGGCCCCAGGCGGCCGTCAATAAGGGCATCGCCGTCCAGATGGGCTCATCGGTCGTTGAGGTCGACGTGGAGCCGAACCGGCTTTACGTCAATCACAAGCTGACGACTCTCGCCGCGGGCAAATCGGTGTTCCTGGCCACGGGTGTGCAGATTACGTTGCGGGACGGCGCCTACATCGTCACCGACAACGACGGCAACTCCGTGATTGCCTTGCCGCAGGACAACGGCAGCATGTCGTGGATCAACGTGACCGTGGGCCTGGGCAGAACCCCCTCCGCCGAGGCCAAAGGACTGCTGGGCAATCCCACAGGAAACGCCCATCAGCTCTTCGCCGCCAATGGCAGGCAGCTCAACGAGCCGGTTTCGTTCAGCGATCTCTACCAGATTTACGGCGAAAGCTGGCGAGTCCCCGCGGGCAAGTCGTTGTTTACAGCGGCCTCGACGATCAAGGCGGCCAATCCCACCAAGCCGTTCTTCGCTGCAGATCTGACGCCCGCGCAGTCGGCACACGCCATCGAGGTCTGCAAAGCGGCGGGCATCACCAACCAGGAGCTGCTGGACAGTTGTACGCTCGACACAGCGGTGCTCAACAACGATAAGGCGGTGAGGGTGTTCACGCTGACCCGTGCGCCAATCCACATCATCCGGCCGATCATGGTCAACGGTCTCGCCAAGTAGCTGGGCGAGGCCTGAAAGCAGTGCACGCGACCCATCCAGTGAATGGGTCGCGTGTTTTCAAGTCCAAAATCGAAAGGGTCAGGCCGGTTTTTCAACGGGAGCCGGGAGTTTTTGCGGCGCTACTGCCGGCCGCTTCGCCGCCCACACGGTGAGCGCAATCCCAACCAGGACGGCTCCAGCGCTGGCCAGTTGCGCATTCGACAATCCCCAAAGAACTTTGGGATTACGGCGGATAAACTCCACCAGAAAGCGGGCCGTACCGGCCAAGGCCAGGTACTGGCCGACAATCGTGCCCACGGCATGAGGCTTGCCGGCGCGCCACCACAGGTACGCGCCAATCAGCAAGCCTGCGCCGAGTTCATAAAGCGGCGTGGGGTAGACCGGAACGAAAACCGGCTCGATCCCTTGCGGAAAGGCCATTCCCCAGGGGTGGAAAGTGATCCCGAAAAGATGCACTGGCTGGATCGGAATACCGTAGCAGCCGTCTCCGGAGAGAAAGCAGCCGATGCGTCCGATACCGTAGCCGATGGCCGCCGCCGGCGCGCACAGATCCAGTGTCCGGAGCGCTCCGATCTTCGCGCGCAAACCCTGCAGTACCAGCGCCATGATCCCGAAGACTAGCCCACCGAACCAAGCCAGGCCAGCCGTATCCCACAATACTCTCCAGCCTTCGAACTTGAATTCGGCCGGAGAGTCCAGGACATGCCACAACTTAGCGCCCACAATGCCCGCAACCAAGGCAACGGCCACCATGCCCACCGCGTCCGCGTCAACACGTGCGCGCCGGAAACTGCGGTCCACCACGAAAGCAGCGACTACAGCAGCCAGCCAAAGCATGATGCCGAAGGTCGGCTGCTCCCGCTGCCAGAAGTAAAGATTCAGATGGATGTACGGAAGCATGTCTCTCTAAGTATAGACGCGCAACACATGCCCTTCGGTTCTTGAGCAGCGCCAACCGCGATTCCAATCCTCGATTTACACAGGCTGCCACGGGGCAATCCGCGCGATACTGAGAGCATGGAAAGCATGGCAACCGAAGGCCTTGAAGTTCTCTACTCCCGCCAGCAGATCGCCGAGCGCGTGGTGGAGATGGGCGCCGAAATCACGCGCGATCTGAATGGCGAAAAGCTGGTCATGATCGGCGTGCTCAAGGGCGCGGCGTTTTTCCTTGTCGATCTTTCGCGCGCTATCCAGGCCGAAGCGACCTTCGATTTCGTGGCCGTCTCGAGCTACGGCAAATCCCAGCGATCCTCCGGCGCCGTCAAGCTCATCAAGGATCTGGACCAGGGGATTGAAGGCAAGAACGTGCTGGTGGTCGAAGACATTCTCGACACCGGCCTCACTCTCGCTTACCTGCGCAAGCTCTTCCTGCAGCAGCGCCCCAAATCCCTGCGCATCGCCACGCTTCTCGACAAGCCTTCGCGGCGCATTGAAAAGATCGAGGCCGATTACGTCGGATTCTCTATTCCCAACTTGTTTGTCGTCGGTTTCGGCATGGACTTCGCGGAGCGCTATCGCAACTTGCCCGATATCTGCCTGATGTCGCCGGATCATCCCGAATAATCGAGCCCGGCGCACAAATCGGCCCAAACCGGAACTGCGACGCTTCGTTCGACTTCGTTTTATTTGGCCCCAGACGCCCGCGGCGTATAGTCTTTTTTCTGAACCGGATCAGCAGCCAGAATAGGCGGCGGTCCTACGCATGCAAGGAGCATGCTTCAATGAAGCCTACCCCCATCCAGGCATCCGATCTGGATTTTGACTATGGATTCTTCGACTCGGCTGCTTTTACCGCCGGTACCCTTGCCAGTTGGCAATCTCTTGCTGCGGTCATCGACCACACGCTGCTCAAGCCCAGCGCCACGCGTGTGCAGGTGGAGAACCTCTGCGCTGAGGCTGTCTGCTACCGCTTCGCCTGTGTGCTGGTGAATCCGGTTTGGGCTTCGGTCGCCGTGCGTGCTCTTGACGGCACGGGCATTGCCACGGGCGCGATCATCGGCTCGCCGCTCGGGGGCTCGCTTGTCTCCACGCTTCTCCAGGAGGTCTCGGCGCTGCTCCGCCTGGGCGTGCGCCAATTCGACATGGTGCTGCCTATCGGCCACCTTAAGAGCGGCAACCACGCTGCCGTCGATCACACCGTGCGCTCCGCGGTCAATGCCGCCCATCGTTCCGGCGCCTTGCTGAAGGTGACGCTCGAAACCTCTCTGCTCTCCATGGAAGAAAAGTTGCGCGCCGCGGAGATCGCCATCCAGGCCGGCGCGGATTTTATCAAGACTTCTACCGGCTCTGCCACGGGCGGCGCAACCCCGGCCGATATAGCTTTGCTGCGCGGCGTGGCCGGAGCGCGCAGCGGTATCAAGGCTTCGGGCGGCATCCGCTCACTCGCCCAGTTACGCGCGCTGCTCGAAGCCGGCGCCAACCGCATCGGCTGTTCCGCGTCCGTCGCCATTTTGCGCGAGCTGGGAGCGGAATAAAGCAGGGACCAAGGGAACAAGGGAACAAGAATCAAGGCCAATCGACTGAATAGACCGCGAAGATACGATATGGCCCGCGCTCACCTCCGGCAAATCTGCCCGATCCGCAAAAATCTTCATTCACATCGGCGGAGACAGAATAAATATCCACAATAGAGGGTGCATGAAACCCCTCTGGCTTTTGGCAGATTCGCTTCGCCATGTAGCCAACAGGGATCATTGCACAACATTGTAAGCCCAGCCTACTCGCCGGGTCCTCGTTTCCTTGTTCCCTCGGTCCCTTGGTCCCTTGGTCCCTGTCTTGTATCATTCCTTTCGACCCCCTATGAGCGAAACCCCGCCATCCCCGCCTACTGGGAACGAATTCGAGGGCGATTATCGTCCCGCGGAGCCGGGACCGATCGATCCGGCCAACATTCGCATTGAGCCTGCGGATGTGGCATATCTCATGCGCCTGACCGACGCGCTCAACACCACTCTCGACCTGCAAACCCTGCTCAGCCGGACCTCGGAGCTGGTGCGCGCCGTCCTCCCTTATCGCATCTTCGCCATTTTCCTGCTGCACGAGCGCAGCAACGAGCTGCGCATGAGATTTCAGATCGGCCACTCACCCAAGGAGGAGAGCGCGCGGGTTCCTCTCGGCAAGGGAGTCGTGGGGCAAGTCGCCCTTACGCGCCAAGCCATCCTGATCAACGACGTTTCCCAGGCCGAGTTCTACATCAGCGCCAACCCCGAAGTGCGTTCGGAACTGGCCGTGCCGCTGATTGCCAAGAACCGGCTCATCGGCGTCATGGACATCGAAAGCGAGCAGAAAGACTTTTTCCGCGAAGAACAATTGAACGTGCTCACCATGACGGCTTCGCGGATCGCGCAGGCCATTGAGAATGCGCGCTTGTACGCGCGCGTCTCGCGTCAGGCCCGCGTGCTCGAAGTGCTGAACGAGATTGCCGTTGAGCTGGCATCGATTCTGGACCTCAATCCATTGCTCGAAAAAGTCGGCCAATTGCTGCGGCGGCTGATCGACTACCAGATGTTTTCGATCATGCTGCTCGACGAGAAGGGCGAGACGCTGATCACGCGCTACGCCTGGCGGTTCGGCTATGTGCATGCGCCTGTGCGCCGCATTCCTATCAGCAGCGGACTGGTGGGCGCGGCGGTGCGCGAGTGGCGGCCCGTCAACGTGCCCGACGTAAGCCAGGACCCGCGCTACATTCCAATGAATCCCGAGACGCGCTCGGAGTTGATTGTGCCGCTGTTTTACAAGGGCCGCGTTATCGGCGTGCTCGATCTCGAACACACGCGGCCGGCGTTCTTCAACGAAGAACACGTGCGCATGCTTTCCACGCTGGCGTCGCAGATTGCCATTGCCATCGAGAATGCGCGGTTGTATCAGGCCGTGCGGCGGCAGGAGCGGCAACTGGAGCGCGACATCACCATGGCGCGCGAAGTGCAACTGCGCCTGTTGCCGCCTGAGGCGCCATCGCATCCTCATGCGGAAATGGCCGTGCGATTTTTGCCAGCGCGCACCATCGGCGGCGACCTTTACGACTTTATAGACTACGGATCGAGCCGCACGGCGATCGTGCTGGGCGACGTGAGTGGCAAGGCCGCGCCTGCCGCGCTCTTCGCGGCTCTGGTCAGCGGCATCATGCGCGCGGCGGCCGCGCAGCAGCCCGACCCAGCCGCGATGCTGGCGCTGCTCAACGATGCTCTGCAGGAACGCAAGCTCGAATCGCAATATGTGACGATGCTCTTCGCGCTCTGGAACGATGAGAACCAGACGTTGCAGGTTGCAAATTCGGGCGCGGTGCAGCCTGTTTTCTGCCGCGCCGGCCAATCTGTGGCGGTCAAAGCCGAGGGCTTCCCCTTGGGCATGTTTCCCGATGTGACTTACGAGGAACTCAGCGTGGCCACGCAGCCCGGCGACGCCATCGTCTTCGTGTCCGACGGGATTCTCGATGCCGAAAACGAGAAGGATGAGATGTACGGGCAGGATCGCCTGGCGGAATTGCTGTGCGCTCATCGCGATCTTCCCGCGGCGGAGATTGCCGAGGCGATTCTGGAGGATGTGGCGCGATTCCAGGGCAGCAAAGACCGCTTCGACGACGAAACGATTATCGTGCTGCGCGTGCGGTGAAAAGACAGGAAAAAGGGACCGAGGGACCGAGGGAACAAGGGAACAAGAACGCGGGATCGTTGCGCCGGGTTCGATACACTCAAATCATCCGAGCATTTCCCCGGAGAAACTGTGCACAGTGCCGTTCAGGAACGACTGATCCGCCCCGCCGAAAACATTCTGGGCAGCATTCGTCTGCCCGGCGACAAGTCCATCAGCCATCGTTACGCTATGCTCGGCGCATTTGCCGAAGGCGTCTCGCGCTTCGCGAATTTTTCTACCGGCGCCGACTGTGCATCGACACTGGCCTGCATGGAGGCGTTCGGGGCCAAGATATATCGAACCGGGGCGGACTCTGTCGAGATCACAGGCGTGGCGGGACGCGTCGGGCCCACCGATGGCGCACTCGACTGCGGCAATTCCGGTTCCACAATGCGCATGATCTCCGGCCTGCTGGCTCCGCAGGAGGGCCGCTTCACGCTGGTTGGCGATGCATCGCTCTCGCGGCGGCCGATGGAACGCATCCGCAAGCCTCTAGAAGCCATGGGCGCGCGCCTCACGCTCACTGACGGCCATGCGCCGCTGATCATCGAAGGCGGACCACTCAAGGCCATCGACTACACGACGCCGGTTCCCAGCGCGCAAGTGAAGAGCTGCGTCCTGCTCGCCGGCCTGCAGACCTCTGGAACGACGACGGTCCGTGAGGCGATCCGTACGCGCGATCACAGTGAGTTGGCCCTGCGGGCTTTCGGCGCAAAAGTGGCGCGCACCGCGGATTCGGTTTCGATCGCCGGACCGCAATCGCTTCATGCAATCGATGCCGCGGTTCCCGGCGATCTTTCTTCGGCGGCGTTTTTTCTCTGCGCCGCCATGCTCTTTCCCGGCTCCAATCTGGTCATCGACGCCCTCGGCCTGAATCCCACGCGCGCCTCGCTGCTGGATGTTCTAACGGCGCTGGGCGCGGAGATCGCGGTGCTGAACCTCGAAGAGAAGCACGCGGAGCTGGTGGGCACTGTGCAGATTTCCGCGCCGGCCGAAGGCCTGGGATCGACGGAAATCAGCGGCGCGCTGGCGGCGCAACTGATCGACGAGTTGCCGGTGCTGGCGGCGATTGCGCCCTCGACGAGCGGCGGCATTCGCATTCGCGGGGCGCGCGAGCTGCGCGTGAAGGAGTCGGACCGCATTGCGCTGGTGGCGAAGAATCTGCGCGCCATGGGCGCGGAGGTTGAGGAGTTCGAGGACGGACTCGACGTGCCCGGCGGTCAAACGCTGCACGGCTCGACCATCGATTCCGGCGGCGATCATCGCATTGCCATGGCCTTCAGCGTAGCCGCCCTCCGCGCCGAAGGCGAAACCCTCATCCAGGGCGCGGAATCCGCAGCCATCAGCTTTCCGGAGTTTTTCGATCTCCTGGACCGCGTTGCGGAGCGATGAATCGCGAGATTTGCATCACGCAGACAGAAAATGGCCCGGCTTGATGCCGGGCCATTTTCGTTGCGAGAAGTGCGCGCTATTGCGCCGGCGGCAAGGTCTGCTGATTCGGCGCTACGGGCGGCGTCATGTCGGGTTCGTTGCCGGGCTTGGCTGGCTCGACTCCTGAAATCACCGGCTCAGCCGTCACTGTTCCTGCCGCGGCCTCAGGCAAATTGATGCCGTAGTGCTGCAACGTCGAGGCCAGCATCTGGTAGAGATCCGCGCGGTGCTTGGCATAGGAAGCATGAGCAGAGATCAGATTAAACTCTGCCGTGGCCAGGTTGCGCTGGTATTGCAGGACGTTTGCGGTGGTGGATGCGCCCAGGTGCAGCTTAGTGATAGGACAACCGCGCATTACTGCATGTCATTAAGGATTTTCAACCTAAATCGATTCCATCCTTGGCTGAACTAACCGGTAGAAAACCTGGAAATCTTTCTCGCACCCCTTAAAACCATGTCGAACTACGGCATCGTCAAGATGGAACGAGAAAATAATCACGTTCGTCCGATTGTTGAAACTACCGATTTCCATATCGTCACAGCCTGACTTAGAGGCAAGCGCTTTAGCTTGCCTCCTAGCTTGCTAACCAATCCTCCAGCTTCGCTAGATCAGCCCGAACATGACCGTATTCCGTTACGGCACCTGTTCGTACTTGTCAATATCCTTTGTGCCCATTCCCGCCAGCCGCGCTCAAAAAGTAATTATAAATAAAATTTAATGTTGTACCTTACTAATGTAGTCAAGAACCCCGTAGCTATTGGCAACATTTTCGTCCTAGCCCAAAATTAGGGCTGATTGTTCGTGCCGATTGAATATTGACCCAGGGCTGGTCGCTGTATTTTGATCCAACAGCTGTGGATAAGTGTACCAAACGGCGGGGTCACGAAGAGCTCACTGTTTGGTACACTTATCCACAGCTGTTGGATCGGATGAAGCGACCAGCGGTAATATTCAATCGGCACGAACAATGCACCCTAATTTTGGGCTAGGACGAAAATGTTGCCAATAGCTAAAAAAATTTGACTACATTAGTAAGGTACAACATTAAATTTTATTTATAACTACTTTTTGAGCGCGGCTGGGGGGAATGGGCACAAAGGATATTGACAAGTACGAACAGGTGCCGGAACGGAAGACGGTCATGTTGGGGTGGATCTAGCGAAGACTGGAGGATTGGTTAGCAAGCTAGGAGGCGAGCTTCAAGCGCTTGCCTCTAAGTCAGGCTGTGACGATATGGAAATCGGTAGTTTCAACAATAGATGAACAATTGTGATTATTTTCTCGTTCCATCTTGACGATGCCGTAGTTCGACATGGTTTTAAGGGGTGCGAGAAGATTTCCAGGTTTTCTACCGGTTGGTTCAGGAGCCAAGGATGAAATCGATTTAGGTTGAAAATCCTTAATGACATGCAGTAATGCGCAGTTGTCTCATCACTAAGCATGCACCTTGGCGCCTCGACCACCGCAAACGTGCTGAATGCCGGCGCGGCCTCGCCACCGCTCAGAACAATCTGATCTCTCGAATGCTACTTATGCGACAGCGCCGCGCGGGCCTCTATCAGACGCTGGCTTCCACGCTGCAACACTACGGCATCAATCTGCCGGAAGCGGCGCGGGAAGTGTGACGGCTGCGCCGGTGATTTCCGGAGTGGAACCGGCCAAGCCCGGCAATGAGCCAAACATGACTCCGCCCGCAGCGCCGAATCAGCCGGCCGTCCCGCCGGCGCAATAGGCGCATGCGCGCCAAACGAGAGTGGCTCGGCATTATGCCGGGCCATTTTTGTTGTGATCAAGGCAAATCATCGCGATTCATCGCTCCGCGACTGGTCCAGCAGATCGAAAAACTCAGGGAAGCTGATGGCCGCGGATTCCGCGCCCTGAATCAGCGTCTCGCCCTCGGCGCTCAGAGCGGCCACGCTGAAGGCCATGGCAATGCGATGGTCGCCGCCCGAATCGATGGTGGCGCCGTGCAGCGTCTGGCCGCCGGGCACGTCGAGCCCGTCCTCGAACTCCGCGACCTCGGCGCCCATGGCGCGCAGATTTTTCGCCACCAGAGCGATGCGGTCCGACTCCTTGACGCGCAGCTCCTTCGCGCCGCGGATGCGAATGCCGCCGCTGGTGTAGGGCGCAATCGCCGCCAGCACCGGCAACTCGTCGATCAGTTGCGCCGCCAGCGCGCCGCTGACTTCGGTCGAACCCAGGCCCTCGGCCGGCGCGGAAATCTGCACCGTGCCCACCAACTCGGCGTGCTTCTCTTCGAGATTCAGCACCGAGATCTCTCGCGCCGAGCGCCGTCAGCACATCCAGCAGCGCGGCGCGCGTGGGATTCAGGCCGAGCGAATCGAGCACCAGACTGGAGCCGGGAAAGAGAGCCGCGGCGCAGAGAAAAAATGCGGCCGAAGAAAGTCGCCGGGCACCGCGGCATCGATGGCGTGCAGCGTCTGCGGTCCGGAGATGGAAACCGAATCTGTGGTGCGCGTCACGGTTGCGCCGAAAGCGCGCAGAGCCAACTCGCTGTGATCGCGCGTGCGCAAAGCCTCGCGAACGGTGGTGGTTCCCGCGGTCTGCAGGCCGGCCAGCAGGACGCAGCTCTTCACCTGCGCGCTCGGAACCGGCGTGGTGTAGTCGATGGCCTTGAGTGGTCCGCCTTCGATGGTCAGCGGCGCATGGCCGTCGGTGAGCGTGAGGCGCGCGCCCATGGCTTCAAGCGGCTTGCGAATGCGCTCCATCGGCCGCCGCGAGAGCGATGCGTCGCCGATCAGCGTAAAGCTGCCCTCCTGCGGCGCGAGCAGGCCGGAGATCATGCGCATCGTCGAGCCGGAGTTGCCGCAGTCGAGCGGGCCATCGGCTGGGCGTGACGCGCCCGCCACGCCGGTGATTTCGACGGAGTCCGCGCCGGTTCGATTCACCTTCGCGCCCGAGCGCCTCCATGCAGGCCAGTGTCGATGCACAGTCGGCGCCGGTAGAAAAATTCGCAAAGCGCGAGACGCCTTCGGCAAATGCGCCGAGCATAGCGTAACGATGGCTGATGGACTTGTCGCCGGGCAGACGAATGCTGCCCAGAATGTTTTCGGCGGGGCGGATCAGTCGTTCCTGAACGGCACTGTGCACAGTTTCTCCGGGGAAATGCTCGGATGATTTGAGTGTATCGAACCCGGCGCAACGATCCCGCGTTCTTGTTCCCTTGTTCCCTCGGTCCCTCGGTCCCTTTTTCCCTGTCTTTTCACCGCACGCGCAGCACGATAATCGTTTCGTCGTCGAAGCGGTCTTTGCTGCCCTGGAATCGCGCCACATCCTCCAGAATCGCCTCGGCAATCTCCGCCGCGGGAAGATCGCGATGAGCGCACAGCAATTCCGCCAGGCGATCCTGCCCGTACATCTCATCCTTCTCGTTTTCGGCATCGAGAATCCCGTCGGACACGAAGACGATGGCGTCGCCGGGCTGCGTGGCCACGCTGAGTTCCTCGTAAGTCACATCGGGAAACATGCCCAAGGGGAAGCCCTCGGCTTTGACCGCCACAGATTGGCCGGCGCGGCAGAAAACAGGCTGCACCGCGCCCGAGTTTGCAACCTGCAACGTCTGGTTCTCATCGTTCCAGAGCGCGAAGAGCATCGTGACGTATTGCGATTCGAGCTTGCGCTCCTGCAGAGCATCGTTCAGCAGCGCCAGCATCTGCGCCGGGTCGGGCTGCTGCGCGGCCGCGGCGCGCATAATGCCGCTCACCAGTGCCGCAAACAGCGCCGCGGGCGCGGCTTTGCCGCTCACGTCGCCCAGCACGATCGCCGTGCGGTTGGGGCCGTAGTCGATAAAGTCGTAAAGATCGCCGCCGATGGTGCGCGCCGGCAAAAAGCGTACCGCCATCTCCGCGTGGGGATGCGAAGGCGCCTCGGCGGCAACAGGCGCAGTTGCACTTCGCGCGCCATGGTGATGTCGCGCTCCAGTTGCCGTTCCTGCCGCCGCACCGCCTGATAGAGCCGCGCATTCTCAATGGCAATCGCGATTTGCGAGCCCAGCGTCGTCAGCATCCGCTCGTGCTCTTCGTTGAAGAACGCCGGCCGCGTGTGTTCCAGATCGAGCACGCCGATCACGCGGCCTTTGTAGAACAGCGGAACAATAAGCTCCGAGCGCGTCTCGGGGTTCATGGGAAGATAGCGCGGATCCTTGCTGACGTCGGGCACATTGATCGGGCCGCCATTCGCGTACCGCCGCGCCTACCAGTCCGTTGCTGATGGGAATGCGGCGCATAGGCGCATGCGCATAGCCAAATCGCCACGCGTAGCGCGTGATCAGCGTCTCGCCTTTTTCATCGAGCAGCATGATGGAGAACATCTGGTAATCGATCAGCCGTCGCAGCAGTTGGCCCACCTTCTCCAACAGCGGATTTAGATCGAGAATCGAAGCCAGTTCCACCGCAATTTCATTCAGCACTTCCAGCGTCTGCGCCTGGCGCGAGACGCGCGCATACAGGCGCGCATTTTCGATCGCCTGCGCAATGCGCGAAGCCGTCATGGTGAGCACGTTCAGGTGCTCGCTCGCGAAAAAAATCCTGTCTGCTCGCTTTCGATGTCCATCACGCCGATGAGCCGGTTCTTGGCGATCAGCGGCACAGCCAGTTCCGAGCGCACCTCGGGATTGGCGTTGATGTAGTAGTCGGCCTGTCGAGACGTCGTTGAGCAGAATGGCTGCCGCGTCAGCGCAACTTGCCCCACGACGCCTTTGCCGATCGGAACGCGCGTGCGCTCCACCTCGGGTGAGTGGCCGATCTGAAACCGCATGCGCAACTCGTTGCTGCGCTCGTTCAGCAGAAAAATGGCGAAGATGCGGTAAGGGATCACAGCGCGCACCAGCTCCGAAGTCCGGCTCAGCAGGGTTTGCAGGTCGAGAGTGGTGTTCAGCGCGTCGGTCAGGCGCATGAGATATGCCAAATCGGCAGGCTCAATGCGAATGTTCACCGGATCGATCGGCCCGGCTCTGCGGGACGATAATCGCCCTCGAACTCGTGCCCTGCAGGCGGAGATGGTGGAGTTTCGCTCATAAGGGGTCGAAAGGAATGATACGGACAGGGACAAGGGAAAAAGGATCGAGAGAACAAGGAGATCAGAACTAGGCAAGTAGGCTGAGGCTTACAATGATCCGCAATGATTCCAGTTGGCTACATGGCGAAGCGAATATGCCAAAAGCCAGAGGGACTTTCAGTGCGCCTCTATTGTGGATATTTATTCTGTCTCCGCCGATGTGAATGAAGATTTAGGAATCGGCAGATTTGCCGGAGGTGAGCGCGGGCCATATCATTATCTCACAAACCTTCGGTGAGAAAGACAATGTT
>CAVXOO010000120.1:0-4909 GCA_963762945.1 uncultured Acidobacteriaceae bacterium
GAACGTATCGCTCTCTTCGCCTGCTGCGCACTGGTTGAACTGGCCGCGCTCGCGGCGCAGGCGCGCATCGCCGACGTGATTGGCACCACTGGGCTGGCGGAGGATGATCTCGACCGGATCGAAGCGGCTGCGCGCCATGCGCCGATCGTACGCTCCGGACATGAGCCTCGGCGTGAACCTGCTTGCGGCGCTGACGCGCCGCGCCGCCGCTGCGCTCGGCGACGAATACGACGTCGAGATTCCTGGTAGTCCTTCTTGCCCTGCTCCACGATGTAGGCGAAGAGCTCGCGCGCGGTCTGCTTTTCGACTGGCTCGCGTAGGGCGCGCGCGGGGCGGGCAGCAGGCTTGGCTCCCGTCTTGGCGTCGTCGCCCTCGGCTTCTTCCTCGTCCTCAGCGGCGGCCGCGGCAGTTTTGCTCGCGAACTCCACCAGGAAGGGCGGCTCCAGAAACTCTTTGATGAGCGAGTACTTCGACATCATCTGGCGAAACTCGGGGCTCGAGGCCAGCGTCCAGTCGATGCGGCGCTCAGCGCCTTGTGCGTCAATGAAACCGAATGACCAAGTGTGGTGCTCATCGTCCTCGATTGGATACAGTTTGCGGGTGATCGCACCCACCTGCTTCACAAACGTGATCTGGAACTCCGCGGCGCGCTCCTTCATCTGCGCGTACAAGTCCGCGAGCTTTTGCGGCGCTTCGCCGTCTTTCGAAGAAAAATCGGCGCGGTGCGTCAACTCGGCGCGAGCCAGCATCTCGGTTAGCTTTTCGTTGCGGATACGCTTGTCCACCTTCTCCGCAAAGCCCAGATACTCGTTGAGCGTGGCCATGAAGCGGTTGAGTTCGGCGCCCTCGATGCGGCTCGCGGTCTCGCCATGGCGCACGATCATGCCTTCAGCCGCGCGCTTCACCATCACCTTCACGAACTCGCGATCGTCCTTGATGTACTGCTCGAAGCGCCCCTTCTTGATCTTGTAGAGCGGCGGCTGCGCAATGTAGACGTTGTCGCGCTTGATCAGCTCGGTCATGTGGCGGAAGAAGAAGGTGAGCAGCAGGGTGCGAATGTGCGAGCCGTCCACGTCGGCGTCGGTCATCAGTATGATTTTGCCGTAGCGCAGCTTGGCGGGATCGAAATCATCCTTGCCGATGCCGGTGCCGAGGGCGGTGATGAGGGCGCGGATCTCTTCATGGCCCAGCATCTTGTCGTAGCGCGCCTTCTCCACGTTGAGAATTTTGCCCTTGAGCGGAAGAATGGCCTGAAATTTGCGATCGCGTCCCTGCTTGGCCGTGCCGCCGGCCGACTCGCCCTCGACCAGGTAGAGCTCGCAGCGATCGGGATTGCGCTCGCTGCAATCGGCCAGCTTGCCGGGCAAGCCGCCGCCATCCATCGCGCCTTTGCGCCGCGTCAGGTCGCGGGCCTTGCGTGCCGCTTCGCGCGCCCGCGCCGCCTCAATTGCCTTGTTGATGATGCGCCGCGCCACAGGCGGATTCTGCTCCAGATACATCCCCAGGCGCTCGTTCACAAACGCCTGCACTGTGCCCGCGATATCGGAGTTGAGCTTGCCCTTGGTCTGGCCTTCGAACTGCGGCTGCGACAGCTTGACGCTGACTACGGCCACCAGGCCCTCGCGCACGTCGTCGCCGCTCAGGCTCTCTTTTAGATCTTTGAAGAGGCCCATCTGCTGGCCGATAAAGTTGACGGTGCGCGTGAGCGCCGCGCGAAAACCGGAGAGATGCGTGCCGCCATCAACAGTGTTGATGTTGTTGGCAAAACTGAACACCGATTCGGAGTAGCTGTCGTTGTATTGCAGCGCAATGTCGATCTCAACGCCGTCGCGCGGGGCCTCCATCACGATGGGCTTGTCGTGCAACACGCTCTTGCCGCGATTGAGATGCTTGACGAATTCGGAGATGCCGCCTGCGTAGCGGAACTCGGCGCGGCGCGCTTCGCCGGTCTTGGCATCCGCGGTGCGCTCGTCGGTCAGCGTGATTTCCAGGCCCTTGTTGAGGAAGGCCATCTCGCGCAGCCGCTGCGCCAGCGTGTCGTAATTGAACTCGGTGGTGGTGAAGATGCTCTTGTCCGGCAGGAAATGCACCTTGGTGCCGCGGCGCTTGCTGGTGCCGGTATTTTGCAGCTTCGAAGTGGGCAATCCCCTGGCATAGCTCTGCTCGTAGGTGTGGCTTGCCTCGCCGGGCTTTTCCGGCCGCCAGATCTCGACTTCGAACTCTTCGCTGAGCGCATTCACACAGCTGACACCGACGCCGTGCAGCCCGCCGGAAACTTTGTACGTCGAAGAGTCGAATTTGCCGCCCGCGTGCAGCTTGGTCAGCACCACTTGCGCGGCCGGCAGGCGTTCGCCGCCTGGCACATCCATCATGTCCACGGGAATGCCGCGGCCGTCGTCAACCACGGTGATGGAGTTGTCAACGTGGATGACGACATCGATCTTTGTGGCGTAGCCCGCCAGCGCCTCATCGACGGAATTGTCAACGACTTCGTAGACCAGATGATGCAGCCCTATCTCGCCGGTTGAGCCGATGTACATCGCGGGGCGCAGGCGTACCGCTTCCAGTCCCTCGAGAACCTTGATGTTCTCGCCGGTGTAGCTATCGTTGTCGCCGTGCTGCATGGAGGAGGTGCCGAGAACTTCAGTCGCCATAAGATTCCGTTCGCTGGATGTAGCGGTCGTGGCTCGCCGGAGACGATTTTCCGGATGCTGGAAAACGACTAACCGCTTGAAAAACCGGGGCATCAAGCTCGTTTGTCTATCACTATTTTACCATGCGGCCAAGGCGTGAAAGAGGGTAGTGCAAAGGCGCGCAAGTGGTTACCAGAGACATTCGCATGCCCGATGGATATGACGTTAGTAACTTCATTCATTGATAATTTTTATATATTTGATAACATTTGACTTACAGTTTACCAATCGATAGGCTCTTTGTCCAGAAGGAGTTGTTTCCCTTCGATTTCCGAATCTAGAAAGGTTACCAAAAATGCAAACCGCCGTTCGTATGTTCGCCCTGCTCGTCGCTATCGCCGGCCTCGGCTTCGCAGCCTTCGCCCCCGCCGCCACACCCGCCCAGCCCAGGCACACGTCCATCATCGCGAGTCGCCTCATCGTAACCGATTATCCGATGCCTAATCCTTGCGGTCTCGATGGCTGCGTCGCAGCCACTTCCAGTCGCTAAGTCCCTTTGAGCGCCGCAGAAGTCTGCGCTTAGCACGAAAGCGTCAACGGAGCGTAATCTTTTTTGTTTGAGATTATCGTGGGTTGGCGCTATCCTGAGTGGGGTCGCAGAATTCCAGAGTAGCGCCTATGTCCTTGAATCCCGCAATGTGGTCGATGACCGGGGTTGAGTTTTTCCTCTGGGCGGCGCTCGGTATTTTATTTTGGAAGAAGGGCCTCCATCGCCGCTTCCCGGCCATGGGCTATTACTTGGCCCTGCGCGCCATCTCCGGCCCCCTCATGCTGCTCCTGCTCTACGCGGCGTCGCAGCCTGGGAGCCCGGCTCGCTATCACCTCCTCTACAAGGTCTATTCGATCGATTTCTATGTAACCTATTTCGTGACCGTCGTGCTGCTTTTCTTCATCTGCATCGAGGTTTCGCGCTCGGCGCTGGCGTCCTTCCCCGGCATTGCCAGGCTCACCATCGTGATCTTTCGCTGGGCCGCCTTCGTCTCCGTCATCGTGAGCATCTCATCTGTCTCCTATGGACACCGCGGCCTGCACGTCATGGGCGAAATTCTGTACAGCCTCATGCGCTCGGCTAGCATCTTCCAGTTGTGCATGCTGGCCTTCCTTTGCCTGAGCATGAAAGCGTTGCGCCTCTCGGCACGCGATCTCGCTTTCGGCATCGCGCTCGGTCTCGGCGTGATGTCGTCGGGCGACTTCATCCTCGCATCCTTGAGTTCCCGCATTGCTTCCCTCAACGATCCGGCCGAGTTTGTTTATGAAGCGCTGATCCTTATGTCGCTGGCCATCTGGACCACCTACAGCATTCTTCCTGAGCCGGCGCGCAAGCCCATTCTCATACCGGCGAGCTCGACGATTTACCGCTGGAACGAGATCGCGACCGCCCTGGGCCATACCGGAACCCGCGTCGCCGTGCAGCAGCCCGCCAACGGCCTCTTCCTCGCCGATGTGGAGCGCGTGGTAGAGAAGGTGCTGGCGCGCAACATGAAGGACCGCGAGTCCGAGACCTAAAGCCAGGGATCGGGGACCAGGGCTTCGCGCCGTTTCATTGAAATTCCGCACGGAATAAGCAGAAAATCGTCGCGCCCATGCGGCTCGAAATTCTTTGCCATCCAAGCGTCGATTCTGCGGGTTGTTCTTAAGGAAGGCGGCGGCGTCTTCAGGCGGCCACGCGAACGCGCACAGCCTTGGCCGGTTTCTTCGCAGCCCGTTTGCGGGCCTTCTTCTGTTGCGGCACGACGGAGAGGCTCAGCCCCATGGTGTTCAGCACAGCGACCAACGTTTTGAGCGTGGGATTTCCCTTGGGCGAGAGCGAGCGGTAGAGCGACTCGCGGCTGATGCCGGCCTTCGCTGCCACGGCGCCGAGTCCGCCGTAGGCCTCGGCGAGGGCTCGCAGCATCAGCAAGCTCACACCGCCGTCCTCGGGGTCTGTGAGCGACTCGCGTGCCGCTTTCAAGTATTCCGCCGCAAACTCGGGGTCCCTACGCAACTCTTTGACTTCCCATTCGTGATGGGAGACGGCTCCGACCAATTTTTTCATGCTTGCCTCCGCTTCCACTCAGACCAAAGAACCCTGGCGCGTTCAACGTCGTTCGATTGGGTGCTCTTGTCGCCGCCGCAGAGCAGGACGACCCATTGCTGCTCGTACACTCCGCAGTAAACGCGATAGCCGGCTCCAACGTGCACTCGAAGTTCTATCACGCCCTCGCCCACCGGCTTCC
>CAVXOO010000121.1:0-26117 GCA_963762945.1 uncultured Acidobacteriaceae bacterium
TCGCTGTGCTTCGCGCGGTGGTGACGGACGACGGGCCCGGCGAAACCGTCACTGTCGGCGTGGTCTGTAACCGCCTCCACCTCCGCCGCCACCGTGGCGCTCGACCGCCGCAACCGGCTACTGTCAACAAACCCATTCCAAAAAGCACGACCACAGCGACCGCAACAAAAGCCCGGTACCTCATCTCATCTCCACCTTTGCGATTCAAGAGTGGACGCGCCGTCCGGAGTACGCGGCAACCGCTCACCCCGATCGCCCGCATCGGTTCAACGCCGGAGGGTCCGGAGTTCCAACTCTGAAGTCGCTTTCATCGAAACTGTTCATCCATCATACGCAAACGCGGACACAGGTGGCACGTCTATTGCTGGCTGTCAGGTATACATAGTCTCTTCCTGGACCAAATGCCGACGAGGAGAAACGCCCGACGCTGCTCCAAGCTTTGCGTAAAGAGGAGTTTATGCCGGCTGGGAGATTGGCCGCCGCGGCCTGGCGCCCATCCTTTCGGTAACGGCAGCGGGACCGCCGGCACCGGGAACAGATTAGGAGCGCGGTCGCAGAGAACGATTGACCGTGCTGATGATGGCGTTCAACGAAGCGCTGACAATGTTGCCGTGCATACCGGCCCCAAAGGCCGGTGGCGAGTTAGAAACCTGGGCTTCGACGAAGCAGATGGCGAGCGCGTTGGCTCCGTGGCCGATGGCGTGCTCCTCATAGTCGGCAATGCGCACCGGGATACCGAACTCGCGGGAGAAGCCGTCAATGAAGGCTTCAATGGGACCATTTCCTCTTCCCGAAACCACGTGCTCCACGCTGTCCTTCGCGACGCTGGCGGTGAGCCGGTTGGTCTGTTCGTCCGAATCGTCATGATGGCTGCGCAGGAGAAATGGCGCGCGGCGATCGATGTATTCGGCCTGGAATGCAGTCCATATCTCCTCGGAGGTCACCTCTCCGCCCCTGGTGTCGCTGATCTGCTGAATGACGCGGCTGAATTCGATCTGCAAACGCCGGGGCAGGCGGATTCCGTAGTCGCGCTCGAGAAGATACGCCACGCCGCCTTTTCCCGACTGGCTGTTGACGCGAATGACGGCTTCGTAACTGCGACCCAGGTCCTTGGGATCGATGGGCAAATAAGGAATCTGCCACAAACCGCTGTCCTGCTGCGCGGCGAAACCTTTTTTGATGGCATCCTGATGCGAACCGGAAAATGCCGTGAAGACCATCTTGCCTGCGTAGGGATGGCGCTCATGCACAGGCATGCGATTGCAGAATTCGACGCCCGCAATCACCTCATCGATGTTGGAAAAGTCCAGCCCCGGATCGATGCCCTGGGTAAAGAGATTCAAGGCGAGAGTCACGATGTCGACGTTGCCGGTGCGCTCGCCGTTGCCGAAAAGAGTGCCCTCTACGCGATCGGCTCCTGCCATCAATGCGAGTTCCGCTGCGGCCACCGCGGTGCCGCGATCATTGTGGGGATGAACGCTCAAGACGATCGATTCTCTGGTCTTGATGGTCCGGTTGAACCACTCGATCTGATCGGCATAGACATTGGGGGTCGAGAGCTCGACGGTGGCGGGCAGATTCAGGATGGCGCGATGCGCCGGTGTCGGCTGCCACACATCCATCACGGCCTCCGAGACCTCGAGGGCGTAATCCATCTCTGTGCCGGTGAAGCTCTCCGGGGAGTATTCGAAGACCCAGTCGGTATCGGGAAAACGTGCTGCGTAATCGCGCACCAGGCGCGCTCCATTCTGGGCCAGCCGCTTGATGGCGTCCTTCTCCATTGCGAAGACGACCCGGCGCTGCAGGGTAGAGGTTGAGTTATAGACATGCACGATGGCGCGGCGTACGCCGCGGAGCGCTTCGAAGGTGCGATCCATCAGGTCTTCGCGGGCTTGCACGAGCACCTGCAATGTCACGTCGTCCGGGATGCGATTGCGGTTGATCAATTCGCGGCAGAAATCGAAGTCCGTCTGCGAGGCCGAGGGAAATCCTACTTCGATTTCCTTGAATCCGCTGGCGACCAGCAGATCGAACATGCGCAGCTTGCGCGCGGTGTCCATCGGTTCCACAAGCGCCTGGTTTCCGTCGCGCAGATCGACGCTCGACCATACGGGCGCCTTGTTGATTGTCTTCGAAGGCCAGGTGCGGTCATGCAGCCGGAAATCGGCAACGGGCCGGTATTTTGTGCTTGGGTCTTTCAGCATCGCGTTTTCTCCCACCCCAAAAAGTTAAAGGCCGCCAGCGGTTCTCCCCGCTGACGGCCTCTCAATCCTCAAGTCTTGAGCAGCCTCAGCCGGGGACCTTAATAAGGCCCAGCAGCGGGAGGCTAAGAGCGAGCTTGTCCGAACCCGTGATCGCATTCGGGTTGCCGGGGAGCTCGTTTTTGCGCCGCGTAGACATAAATGATGCGTACAAAACGAATATAAACTTTCTTTCGGCAATTCGACAAGGTGAGTTCAGCGCGCATCGCACCTACCTTTCGGCGTTTTCCCGAAACCGGCTGGACGTTCCACGCCCATCCGCCGCACGCACTACACTGGTGTCGTGCTTCCGGCGGGTGCAAGAGAATCATGAAAATTAACCGGCGGGTTGTGGCGGTTGTCGCGATCACGGCGGCCGTGTTGTGCCTTGCGGCTGCCGGATTTGCGGTTTGGAAGGCGCAACGAGCGCTGAATGGTTCCGAAGAAAGTCTGCGCACCGCCGGCAACCTTCCTTTCACCGCTCGCACGGTGACGGCCTCTGCGAATCCTGGATTTGAAACCATTTCAGCACCGGGCGCATTCAAGTCTGCCGCGAGTTTTCAGGGTGGGTTTTATCTTTCCGGGCCGTCAGGTCTCTATGCCTACTCCGGGGACGGGGCGCTCCAGCATATTTATCGATGCGGGTTGGAATTGCCTGCTGCGCCGCTGGGGCAGATGGCGGTGGGTACGCTGGCCGACGCGCGCGAGCCGGAACTCTTGATCGCCACCCGCGGCGAGGGCGTGTTGGCCTTCGACGGACGCGCGTTTCGCCAGATTCGCGCCGAAGAGCCGGAAGCGCGGCAGATTACGGCGTTGCTGCCGCTGGCCTCCGGGCGACTGCTTGTGGGGACCGCCAAGCTGGGCCTGCTGGTTTTCGACGGCAAGACTTTGAAGGCCTTCCACTCAACCACGGGCGGTGTGTATGTGACGGCTTTGGCCGGCAGCGAGTCCGAGCTTTGGATCGGCACACTCGATCGCGGTGTTCTCGACTGGCGCGGCGGGCAGACGCAGCAGATCTCCGAGGCGCAGGGTTTGCCCGATGCGCGCGTGGAAGCCATTGCCATTCGCGGCGATACGGTGTACGCCGGAACTCCAGTGGGGACGGCGGAATTGATTGGGGGCAAAGTTGCGCGTGTTCTCGGGCCGGGCCGGTACGCGCGCGCCCTGCTGCCGCAAGCGGACACTCTGCTGATAGGAGAGTTTGAGGGCGGCATCCTTTCCATTCCGCTCGCGGGGCCGACGGGCAACGGTCTCTTGCGACGCGCGATTCGATTGCCGGGCGAAGAAGCAAACCGGGGCAGAGATGCGACATCGCCGGACAACTCCGTTGAGCAATTCCTTGCCGAGGGTAACGATCTGTACGTCGTCGCGAAGGACGGGTTGTCGCGCCGGAATGCGGAGGGAGGCTGGCCGAAGATTCTGGGCGACACTGCTTCGCTGCTGAGTGACCGGAACATTTCCTCCATCCTGCCTGCCGCGGATGGACGCCTCTGGATTGGGTATTTCGATCGCGGGCTGGACATTCTGCCTGCCGCAGGCGGTCCAGCGATGCACGTTGAGAACGACCATGTCTTTTGCGTCAACAGGATTTTGGATGACCCGCGGAGGGGAGCTGTTGCGGTAGCCACGGCAAACGGGCTGGTGATGTTTTCGACCGACGGCAGGCAGAAGCAGGTTCTTGACCGCGAGTCAGGACTGATTGCCAGCCACGTGACCGACGTGATTCTCTTGGGCGACGGCATGGCGGCCGCGACTCCTGCGGGGATTACTTTTCTCGATGCGAGCGGCGCGCACAGTCTTTACGCCTTTGAGGGGCTCGTCAACAACCACGTCTACGCGCTCGGAGCGCGAGACAATCAACTGCTGGCAGGTACGCTGGGTGGGATTTCGCTGCTGAGGAACGGTCAGGTGGAGCGAAACCTGACCACAGCGAATTCTGGACTGAAGGCGAACTGGATTACCGGGTTGACGCGCGTGGGAGACGGCTGGCTGATTGGTACCTATGGAAATGGTGTGATGCGGCTCGATGCCGGTGGCAATGTCACCGCAACGGAGGCCACGCGGAACGGGGTGATCGTGAATCCGGGAGCCATGCTGAGCGACGGCAGGGTGACGCTGGCCGGAACCATGGGGCAGGGATTGCTGGTGAGCGATGCGGCGGGGATGCGCTGGAAATGGGTGACCGCCGGTCTGCCCTCGCTCAACGTAACGGCCCTGGCCGTGGACAAAGGCGTGGTTTACGTGGGCACCGACAACGGGCTGGTGCGGATCGATGAAGGCAAGCTGTAAGGGAAGGAAAACTGTGAGGGAAGGGAAGTTGTGAAAGTTTCATCGCCGGTTTCACCGAAAAGCGTTACAGTGGATGGCGGAATTGCAATGCACCCTCAACGCGCCCGCTGTTTTCTATGCCTCTTGATCGCGGTTGCTTGCCTCGCTCTGGCTCCGGCCGCGCGAGCGGACAGCGGTGTGCTGATTCCCGGCGATAAGGATGCTCCCGATCCCAGCGTTCTGTCGCTCACCGAGATGCAGGTGGAGATTCGCATCGACAACGGCGATGCGCGGGTCTGGATCCGGCAGATTTTTACGAACCACACCGACAGGCCCGAGGAAGGGAACTACGTTTTTGCTTTGCCCAGCGGGACCGAGGTCTCCGATTTTGCCGTGTGGGACGGGCCGGTGCGGATTCCGGCGGTGATTCTCGAGCGCAAGCGGGCGCAGGCCATCTACGAGGAACTGAAGAGCGAGGCGATCGATCCCGGGCTGCTCGAGCAGGGCGAACGCAGCGATGAGGAGGGCCGGCAAAGCTCAGTTTTCAGCGCGCATATCGTGCCCATTCCGGCGTGGGGCACCAAGCGGCTCGAGATCGAATATCACCAGCGGATTCGCGTGGTCGATCGCAAAAGTAATTTTCTGCTCTCGCTGAGGCCGGACGCTTATGCCTTGCAGCATGTGGATCGTCTTTCGATCACATTTGTGATGGATTCGGCGGCGCCGGTGAAGGGTTTTTCGGTTCTCGGCAAGCTTTTGCCCTTCAAGATCGAGCAGCAGGATGCGCACACGGTGCGCGGATCCATTGAAGCCAGCGGCGTCGATCTTGGCGAAGATTTTTCCGCCACCTGGGGCGTGGACGTAACCGGCAACGCTTTAGAGGTGATTGCCCACCGCGATCCGCAAGCGCCTGCCGGCGGGCCGTCGCTGACTGCGCCGGAAGCAGCAGATGCCTCCGCGGACAACTCGCGAAAGCACGGGGACCGTCATGCGAAGGCTGCCGAGGAGCCTGGATTCTTTGAGGCCACGGCGCAGCTTGCCGCTCCTGCCGCCGGGCCGACGCAGGGAGCGGCGCTTGAGCCACCGCGCACGATCGTCGTGTTGATGGACACTTCGCTCTCGATGCAGTGGGAGAAACTGGAGCACAGCTATGCGGCGGCGGCGAAGATTCTGGAATCGCTGCGCCCCGCAGACAAGTTCAATCTGCTGCTCTTCAATACGAGTGTGGAGAGTTTCCGGCCGCAGCCGGTTGCTGCCGAGACAAGCACGGTGATGGCGGCGATGGATTGGCTGCGCAAGAGCCAGTTGCGCGGCGGCACCGATTTGCAAAAGGCGCTTGGCGCAGGTCTGGGCCAGGCCTCGGGCCCAGGCGGAGTGCTGGTTCTGCTCACGGATGGCGGGGCAGATCGCGGAATCGTGGCGACCAGCAAGCTGGCTGCCTGGTATACGGCGCAGTGGAATCAGATTCCAGCCGACCGCCGTCCCAAGACCGACGTTTTTGCCGTGGGCGACGACGCCAATTTGGCGCTGCTGCGGCTGCTGGCCCGCAACGATGGCGTGATGGAGCAGGTTTTGTCGAGCGAGCCGGTGGATTTCAAGCTGGCCAACTTTTTATCCGAGATGGGCGAGAACCCGATTGGCGATTTGCGCCTGACGATCAAGCCGCAGGCTTCTGTTCGACATGGTGTATCCGCTCGACGATGCCGTATTCGACGGCGGCCAGGCAAGCTGGGTGGGGCAATATCTCAAGCCGGAAAAGAAGGCTTCGTTCGAAGTGACGGGCCAGCAACAGGGCCATGCGATTCGGACCGATGTCAACGTTGCATTGCCTGCGCAGGAACTCGATCACGACCAGTTGCCGCGCCTGTGGGCCGGCGCGCGGGTGCAGGCGCTGCTCGACGAGATCGCGCGCAACGGCGAAACCGAGGCGGCCATCGCCGAGATCATTCGCCTGGCGCAGAAGTACAAGTTCGTCACTCCGTACACTTCGTTTCTGGCTGCGCCACGGGCTTTGCTGCGGCCGCGCGTCATCCGTCCCGGCGATCCGGTGCTGCGCATTCACACCGATCCGGCAATCGTCTCTGTGATTGCGCTGTTTCCTTTTGGGTTGGAAAAATCGTTGCGCTATCTCGCCGGCGAGGATGTGTGGGAGACGCGTTTTCTTGCGCCACCGGAGATGACGGACGGCTCTTACGCAGTGCGCCTGGTGCTGCGCGACAAGAATGGCCAGGTCTATCGGGAAGCGAAAAGTTTCGTCATTCTATCGAAGCCTCCAACAGTGAAGGTGCGGATGGCGCGGACTCGCTTTCGTGCCGGCGAGATGGTGCCGCTGAGCGTGAACGCATCTGCCAGCACGCGTACATTGACGGCGCGCCTGGAGGGTCTGGCGCCGGTGAGCCTGCACTGGAATCGCGAGGCGGAAGCGAGTACCGGGCAACTTTGGCTTCCGCCCGGTCTTCCCGCAGGCAACTATATTCTGACCGTGACGGCTGAAGACGTGGCGCATAACCTGGGCAGCGCGGAGGTGCACATTGAAGTGCTCCCGTAAGCGCACAGCGCCGATTGCGATGCTCTGCGGCCTGGTCTTCGCTGGCGGCATCGCCGCGGGAGCCTCGCACCTGCTGCATTTTTCCGGCGGGATTTTTTTCGCATCGGGCCAGGGGTTTGCGCGATGGATTGAGAACGTGGAGTCAGGCTCCGCCGTGGAGAAAGCGCTTTACCGGCTGATGCAGTTGCCGGGAGGCGAGATTCTCTTCCGCCGTCCGCCGCGTGAGACGGTGCCCGCGCTCACCGCTTTACAGCAAGGCGACAAATCCGCGGCGCTTTACTCACTGCGCGCGCTCGAAGAGGAGCAGGCGCTGGAATTCGACGCCGCGGAGCGCGACTGGAAGACCTGGACCGAAGAAGCGAGCGATCCGGTAGCGGAGCACCTTGATCTCGCGGATTTTTACGATCGCCGACTCAAGCCGCAGGAAGAACTGGCGGCGCTCGCGTTTGTGGGCAAGGCTCCTGCAGGCGCGCAGGAGCGATGGACCGCGGTTGAGTCTCAAAATTCCTGGCTGGCCTGGGAACGCTCGCTCAAGGTCGCCGCGCAATTCAATCTGCCGCGCGCAGTGGTTGCCGGGATTTACGCGGAGTTTGTGGCGCGGTATTCGCAAGAGCAGGCGCTTTACTCACGCCAGCTTGCGTTTTTGCTCGATGGGCACGATTTTTCCGCAGCTTCCGATCTCGTCGCGCGCTACCGATCCGCATTTCCCGGCGAGCGCGTCTTTCCCGTCGAGGCCGAGGCCGAGCTGGCGGCACGGCGAGGTTCGGCCGAGGATGGGCTCGCGATTTACGAGCGCAGTTTCGAACCGCTGTGGCCGCAGGAACTTGTTAAGAGTTACTTCGCACTGATTCTCACGAGCGGGATGCAAAGACATTTCGCCGACGAGTGGCGCGCCAAAGTTGCGGCCGATCCAGCAGACCTGAAGGATGCAGCCCGGCTTTTTTATCTTTACCAGCAGCAGGGACAGATCGACTCGGCGAAGGCCGTACTCGTCTCCTACCGCGAAAAGAAAGATGCGGCGGGCGCGGCGTGGAGCGCCGAAGAACTCGATGTCTTCTCACGCTTTTACGCATCTGTACAGGATGTTCCCGAAGCCGCGCGCTATAACTACGCTTTGGCGACCGATCGCGCAACACCGGGCGCGGAAGAAGAGGGCCTGGTTGGATTGGCGCGCATTCTGCTCGCAAATCCCGACCAGCCTTTGCGCGTGGGCGCTGGCAACCTGGCGCTCTATCGCAACATTGCCACGATGGACCGCGGTCCCGGCTATCTGAATGGCATTCTTTCGCTGTTGCTCAATACGCAAACACCCGGAGACGAGTACGCAACCGAGGATCAGCGCGCCGAGGCGTACTTTCACCGCGCCAAGGCGGCGGAACTGCTGGGGGAAATCGACAGCCGCTTCCCCGGCGATCCCGCGCGGCCAGAACTCCACGCCGGCTTGATGCAGGCCTACGCAACGTATGGCGACGACACCGCAGCGATTCGTGAGGGTACGGCAATCCTTGCCGGTTTTCCGAATTTCAGCGGTCGCGTGCAGGTGGCGATGCAGCTTGCCGATACCTACGCGCGCACAAATCAAACGGAAAAGGAATTTGCGCTCTATCAGGACTTGTTGAAAGAGCTTGCGACGCGCGCGGACGGCGTGCCGCTGGGCGATAGCAGCGCGGCGTACGGCAAGCCGGTGGAAGGCGAGTCGCAGTCCACTCCTCCAGCGCAAACTGGCGAAGGAGACAACGCGGGTGCACCGGACAATTCGAGCACGGAGGGGTCGAGCACAGAAGGGTCGAGCCCAGACGCGTCAGGCGCAGGTGCGCGCTCCCGCGAGTACGCGGAGGTGCTCAATCGCTATCTCGCGCGACTGGTGTCGCTCAATCGATTGCCCGAGGCGCTCAGCGTGCTTCGCGGCGAGCTGGATCGCAACCCGCAGGATCCGGGGCTCTACCAACGGCTCGCAGATTTTCTCGATCAGAATCAGCTCGACACGCATGAGGAAGAGGTTTACCAGCGGGCAATCGATCAGTTCAAAGGCGAGGGATGGTACACGAAGCTCGCGCGCTTTTATCTCCGCGAGCGGCGTAACGCCGACTACAGTGCACTGATGCAGAAGGTGACGGGGATTTTTTCGGGAACGGATCTCGAAGAGTTTCTCAAACAGGCGCCTGCGCCCAACCGCAGCCTGGCACTCGAAGTGAATTTGTACGCGCACCAGCGCTTCCCGCACGATCTCGGCTTCATTCAGAACTTGCTTGACGAGTATGAGCGCACCGGCCAGAGTGCGAAGCTTGAGCAGCTTTTGTGGGAACACTGGTCGGAGTCGCCGGCGTTGCGCAATGAGCTCTTCGAACTGCTCAGCAGGACCGGACGACTCCACGCCGAGATTGAAACTTTACGGCAGCAGGCGCCCGAGATTGACAAGTCCGACTGGAGCGGGCTGGTTGCGCGCGATCCCGAAGCCGGGCGATTTTGGATGGAGGCTTGCCTGTGGCAGTCGCACTTTGAGCAGGGTGCTGGTGCGGCGGATGCGTTGGCCACGGCCTATCCGGCCGACGACGATCTCGACAGCCGCGCAGCTTCGCTCTTTCGATCGCTCGCGTTCTTTCATCCCGAAGATATCGACAAAGCGGTAGCCATCGACGAGCGCTTGCTCGAGTTCCGGCCCGGAGATCTCGACCTGATGGCGCGGATCGGCGATACCTACGCGGATCGCGGCCGGTTTGGGGAAGCTGAGCCCTATTGGGTGCGCATGGCCGAGGTTCACCCCGGCGACAGCGACGGCTATTTGCAGTCCGCGACGGTCTTTTGGGATTACTACGACTTGGCGGATGCCGAGGCGCAGCTCGCCAAGGCGCGGGAACGGTTGGGAAAGCCCACACTCTTTGGATATCAGTCAGGCACCATTGCGGAAAGCCGCGGCGACATGACAGAGGCGGTGCGCGAGTACGTGGCGAGCGCGATGGGGGAGACCGAATCCGTCGACAGCCGCATGCGGCTGCTGGCTCTGGCGCGCCGGCCGGAGTTGCGCGCGACGGTCGATGAAGGCACATCCAGCCTGCTTAGCGGTTCCGCGCCAGCGACGGCCGCTATCCAACTGCGCGCCGAAGTTCTCGATGCAGAACACCGCCGCGACGACCTTGCTAACGAACTCATGGCGCTCGTCAGCCGTACCACTTCTTCCGACGTGTTGGACACGGTCTCAGCAGCCGCGCAAAACGATGCGCTTTCCAATGTTCAGGAGGCTGCGCTGCGCCGCCAGATCGCGCTCACTAGCGATCCTGTGCACAATCTCCAACTGCGCTATCAGCTAGTGGAATTTTTCCAGGCGCACAACAACGCGGCGGGTGCGGCGGCAGAGGTCGATGCCATCTATCGCGAGCACGGTAGGATTCTGGGTGTGGTGCGGTTGACGGTTGATTATGACTGGGCGCACGATCGCAAAGCGCAAGCCGTGGATGTGCTGCTCGATGCAGCGCAAGTGTCCTACCCGGAACTGAAGAGCCAGTTCCAACTCGAAGCGGCGCGCAAACTCACCGATCTGGGCCAAAATGCGCGCTCGCGGACGCTGCTTGAATCGTTGCTGGCAGGAGATCCACTCGACGCCGGTGCGGAAGCTGCCATGGCCGATAATTTTGCGCGCGCGAACGATCAGGCAGGCCTCGCGGCCTTCTATCAAGCGCGGCTGACGATCGTCAAAAAGGCTGCGCTCGACGGCAATGAGAAGCAGCAGCGCATTGCGCAACTGCGGCGGGGAATGATTTCCGCGGCCACGATGCTGAAAAACACGAACGAAGCCGTCGATCAGTACATCGAGCTGATCAATTCCTATCCCGATGACGCAGCGCTGGCGCAGGAGGCGGCGTTGTATGCGGTAGAACACGGCGCACGCGACCGGCTCTTCGGTTTCTACCAGAAGACCATCGCGGACTCGCCCCGCGACCCGCGCTGGAGCCTGGTTCTGGCTCGATTGGCCACTGCGGCAGTGGATTTTCCTCTGGCCGTCAACGCCTATGCGAAAACCATTCAGCTGCGCCCCGAACGGCAGGATCTGTACGTTTCGCGGGCCGATCTCGAGATGCGATTGCATCGCTTTGACGATGCGGCCTCCGATTACCAGAAGCTCTACACGGTCAGTTATCGCGACCCGCAGTGGATGGAGAAGCTCGCCGAACTGCGCGCGCGGCAAGGGCGCACTGCCGACGCTGTGAAAGCTCTCGATACCGCATGGATCGCAGGCAACCCGCCGAAGGCCGCGAATTCTTTCCGCGTGGCAGCGCAACTGGAGAGTTGGGGGTTGCTCGATGAGGCGCGCGCCTACGCCGAGAAAGGTATCGAGCAGGAAGGCGCCGATTTGCTCGTCGATCCTGAGGGACAGGCCGGAGCGGCGACATACGCTCGCATCCTTACACGTCAGCGCCAGGCTGGCGCGGCATTTGCGCGCCTGGCGAGCGCGCGCGACCAGGCAGGCAACCTTCCGCTCACGGCTTTCGTGGAACAGGTGGAGCAACAAGGGCCTGGCGCAGTGACCAATCAGGAATGGCGCCGGCAACGCGAGATGGAGCGGAAACGTCAGGCTGGCGACGGGTTCGCAGCAGCGATGCTCGCCATGGGCAATGCCGCGGGCGAGTTCTACACGCCTGAGGAGAAGGACCAATTTGGCGCGTGGCTCAAGAGCACTTGCGTCTCCGCGAGCAGTTCCGATGTGATCGCGTATTGCCTTCCCACGGCAGAGGCAGCGGGCCTTACGGAACTGACCGCCGAGTTGCGCTGGCGTTTGATTCAGGGAAGCAGGCAAGATCGATCCGCGCAGCTCGAGAGTTGGATGCAGCTGGAGGAACAACGCGGGCAAACGGAAGTGGCGGCCGCGATGTTGGAAAAGCTGGCACCAAATTTGCCGGCGAAGGAGAGGCCGTGGATCTGGCAGCAGACCGCAGACCTCTACCGCAAATCGGGCGATACCGTCGCGGAGTTGCGCGTGATCGGGCACCTGGCGGAGACAATGAGGCTCGACGATGAGATGCAGCAGCGGTTTTATCAGCTCTTGCTGGCCCGCGATCCTGAGCGGCTGATCGCTCTGGCCGGTGGAGAAGATTCCGCCGCGCAGTTTGTGGTGCGGCACGGAAGCCGCGCACAGGCTGTGGACGCGGTCGCCGCCCTGTCCACGTCGCGAGCGCCGGTGTGGGGCAGCGCTTACACGGCGCTCGCCGGGCTCTACCAGGGCGACTTCGATCCCGAGATTGGCCGAGCATTCTGGACCGCTTTGAGCGCGGACGAAACCATCGGCGATCGCATTGCCCATGCCGCGGATCGCGACCGGCAGATCACGGGCGAAACCTGGTTCTACTATGGCTCGCGTTATGGCGAATTTCTCGACGCGGCCAACGATTCCCGCGCGGAAGACTTTTTGCCCTCCGAACTCGAGGACACGCCGCAAAGCCCGAGTGCGTATGTGCAGCTCGCGGACTATTCGGAGCAGAAAGGCCGCGCCGACGCCGCGCTTAGCGATGACGAGCTATCCCTCGAATTGAAAGCCGACCAGCCGGCGGTGCTTGACCGCATTGCGAGCATCGAATGGAAACAGGGGCGTCAGTCGGATGCGCTCTCGGCCTGGAGCGAGGCCGTTAAGCTGCTCGCCGCGGAGATCGATGCCAAGCCCGTTTCCGAAGCATTCTGGGGCGATTTTTCACGGGTGGTGAACAATGTGAGCGCGCATGGCCAGTACGACGCCATTCGCGGGCAGGTGGATAACCTGCTGCGCGTTTACATCGCGCGCAACGGCGACTATCTTTCGCAGTCGCTGATTGAATCGGCATATCATGCCAACGGCGACTCCGTTGACTGGCTCATCTCAATCACCAATAGCGCAAGCGATCAGCAGGGGTTGCTCGAAACTATGATCCACAACCGGCCTTCGAGCCCCGGTTGGATAAGGAGCGAGCAGATTCCCGCCCTGCTGGCTCGGGTTGTCGAACTCGAGGAAAAGAACGCCGAACAACATCCGGACCAGGATCCGTGGAGCCTGAACGAGGCGCGGCGGCAGCTGGTTAATGCGCTCGTAGAGGAGAAGCAGTTTGCCCAGGCACGCGATCTTCTGGCGCGGATTCCCGCGCAGACGCGCCTGTCGTTAGATTGGCTGCCAGCTGTGCTGGCCGTGGCCGAAGCGGATGGAACTCTCAAGCAGCTTCTCGGCGATTGGCAGAAGCCGGGGAGCGAGACGCCGGCGCTTGCCGACTTACAGAGTGCGGCATCGCATCTGGACGATGCCGGCAAGCGCAGCGTGATGCGTTTTGTTTATGAGCGCTCGCTCGCGATGCGCGACTTTTCCGCGCCGAATTTTCTCGGCCTGGCGGCTATCGACCTCGATGAGGGAGATACGAGCAGCGCTCTGGGACTGCTGAATCGCATGACGTTGGTGAGCAGCGATATGGACGCGGATCGAGATGCCGCAGCGCGTCTGCTGGAGGATCGCAAGAAGCCGGCTGAGGCCATTCCATTCCTGCGCGCACTCGCCGAAGACGCTCCATGGAAGGCCGGCTATCGCGTGAGGCTGGGCGCGGCTCTGCTTGCCGTCAACAGCGCGGATGCCGAAGCGCTTGGGCTGCTGCACGCCGCGATTGCCGATCCCAAAGCGTTGTATGCCGATCGCATGGCCGCGGCTCGCGCCCTGAAAGGCCACGGCGCGCCGGAGAGCAGCAGCGGCGAACTTCAACTCATTGCAGGGACCGGCTGTCCAAGCGCCGCGGATGCAGCCAAGCCGTTCTTTGTGGCCGCCCGCGCTGTTGCGGCTTCCTGTGCGCCGGACGTAAAAACCCGCGAGCAACTACTGCGCGCGGCTCTAGCGATCGCACCGTCGGACGGGGCCGTTCGACTGGAGTACATTTGGGCCGCATTCGCCGCGGGAATGGATTCGCGCGCGTTGGTTGCTGCTGAGCCTTTGTTGCGGTCGGGGAACGGCTACGATGAGCTGGACGATACGGCATCCAATGATGAAACGGAGTCCGACGACGATGCAGCATCCGATGACGATTCGGAGCCCGCGGAAGGTCAACAGGCAAGAAAGCAGCAGGCGCTTTCCATCGCGACTTTGAAGCCCAGCGACGCGGCTCGATTCTTCCTGCTCGCGGTTCGCGCCGAAGAACGACGCCACGATCTCCAGCAGGCCTCGACGATTGTTCATTCCGCTCTCGGTGACGTCCACGATCCCGCGTTGCGCAAGCCATTCGAGCTCGAAGAGAAGCGTGTCGCCGATGAAATAGCGCGCGAGGCGCAAAACGACCAGCGCGCGCCCAACGTCCATGCGGAATTGGTGCAAGACCGGCTAGTGCGCACGAGGCTGGTCGCGGAAAAGCCATTTCGACCGCTTGAGATCCCCGGCAAGGAGGCGCAGCCATGAAGCGAATACTGTTGAGTGGAATTTCGGTTCTGGCGTTCGGCGCCGCCGCCTTCTGGGCCGTGGGCCAGATGGAGCGAGCGCAGATGCAGCAGTTGCCGTCGCTGATGCCCACGGGCGCACTGCTCTACATCGAAGCGCATGACTTCTCATCTCTGCTCAAGGACTGGAGTAACTCTGCCGAGAAGCGCGCATGGGTCGAAGGAGTCGATTATCAGGAGTTCAGCCGTTCGCGATTGTTTGAGCGCCTGTCACAGGCACAGGATGAGTTTTCCGCCGCCGCCGGAATCCGCACCGACGATTCTTTGTTGAGCGCGGTCGCCGGCACGCGAAGCTGCCTTGCGATTTACGACATTGGCAATCTGGAGTTCCTTTACGTGACACGCATGAGCCAGCCCGAAGCGGAGAGCACACCGCTCTGGCAACTGCGCGCGAAGTTCGAGCAGCGCAGCGAGGGCGGGGCGCAGTTCTACGTCCGCCACGATCCGGAATCGAAGCGCATTGCCGCATTTGCTGTCAATGGCGGCTGGATGATTCTCGGCACGCGAGAGGATCTTGTTGCCGGCGTTCTCGATCGCCTGCAATCCGCGACTGGGCGGAGCCTTGCCGATGAGGCATGGTATGCCGACAGCGTGAAACAGGCCTCCGGCGCGCCGGGCGATCTGCGCATGGCGCTCAACCTGGACAAACTGGTTCCATCACCTTATTTCCGCAGCTACTGGGTCGAGCGGAACATCACGGAGATGAAGCAGTATGCATCGGCGGTGAGCGATCTGTACCGAACGTCAGGGAGCTACCGCGAGGAGCGCGTTCTGCTTCGCAAGACGGAAGCATCTTCGCCGCTATTGGGAGACGTAAAGGCTCTGGCTTCGCTGGCTCCCGCCGATGCGGATTTCTACTCAGCGCGGTTGATCTCCGATCCGGAGACCGTGCTGGTTGCGCTCCGCGACACGCTTATTGAAGTCAAGCCTGCAGCCGTTGAACCATCGTGGGGCGCTCCGCCTCCCCAATCCGAAACCCAGGCGGGAAGCGCAACCATGCTCGACGTGCGCATCGACCAGGCACCCGTATTGGTTAGGCAGGCCGATCCGTTCGACCCGCTGCGTACTCTCCTTCGTTCGGCCGAGCCAACGCAGATGCTTCAAGTTGGCTCGGCCATCGCGTCCGGCAAGAGCAGCTTCGTTCAGATGCAAATGGGCGCGGTGATTGTGGCGGGGCAGCCCTGGGATCCGTCGCCAGTGCAGCGAGCCGTTTCGCTGGCTTTGCAGCCGGGTCTGACCGCGGGCCAGATGGGCCTGGGATGGATTGAGCGCAACGGAAAGTCAGGCGAGTACTTTGCTCTGGATAGCCGTGTGCCGGTTTTTCTTGCTGTGCGGGGAGATCGGCTCTACTTGACGAACTCGGCTGATCTTCTGGAACAGATGCTCGGACGCGAGCAGGCCGCGCCAGCCACGCAGCAGGACGGAGTCACATTCACGGCCGTCTTTCGCCACAGCAAAACCGAGCAAGAGAATTTCGAGGCGCTGTTCAGCCGCCTCGACAGGGCCGGAGATACTTCCGGTTCTCAGACGGAAGGCCAGGCGCCGGCATTCTTCTCGGGCAATCTCGATAGCCTCAACCATATGTTTGCGGATATGGAACGCGAAACGGTGAGCGAGCGCGACGAGGGCGCGAAGGTTCTCGAAACCGTAACGTACGATTGGAAGCGTTAAGTTGAGAGTTGAGCCGTAGCGGCCTTACGACGGAATTGCAACGTCAATCCAGTCTGGTGAGATACGAGTTGCCCTCGACGGGCTGGGTGTGTTGGGCAATAAACTCGGCGGCGGTGCGGTCGTCGCCTTGCGGGCGAATACGCACCCAGAAGCTTTTCTCGCCGGGGAATTCAATTACGTTCGCGCCTGGATAAAGTTTGAGCAGACGCTGTTTCAGGCGAAGGGCGTCCTGCTCCTTGTGGAAGGCGCCAATCTGCACGCACCAGCGCCCACCGGTCGAAATTGGCTTGGGCGTCTGGTAGACATCCATGCGCACTTCTACCAGGCCGGCCTGGTAGACGCCGACGGCTTTGGCAGAGGCAAGCGTCAGGTCGATCATGCGATCGGAGACAAACGGGCCGCGATCGTTGATGCGCATGGCGCTGGATTGGCCCGACTTCAAATTGGTGACCACAATGAGCGAACCCATGGGCAGGGTGCGCTGCGCCGCGGTCAATGCGTGGTCGTCGAAGACCTGTCCGTTGGCGGTGCGGCGGCCTTTGTAGGGAGCGCTATACCACGTGGCGTAGCCGATTTCGCTCAGGATGGGCTGATGCGTGGCGACGAATGCGAGATCGTCGTTGCTGACTCCGCCGGGCGGTACGGGCGTGGAAGGAATCCTGGGGGCCGTGCCCGGCGCGGATGCGGTGGTGGGCGGCAATGCTTGCGGCGCGACTTGATGTGTTGACTCGCGATGGCCGCAGCCGGTCAATATCAGCATCAGCAAAACTGGGACGAGGATCGCTGACGCCGACAGCACAACCGCATGCACGGCCCATCGGGCAGGGCGGCGGAGTCTCGTCCAGCTAGGCGGAGACGTTTTCAACTGTGCGGTTCTCCGGATGACTTCTGGGTGCCGTTTTCAGACTGGTTGGCGCTCGCGGCGGCGGCAGCATTGCTCTGGCGTTCGAACTTGTCGGCCAGGTTGCGCAAGGTGTCGGCGGCCGTGCGCAGACCCTGGATGGACTCGCGGCGCACCTGCGGAATCACCGCGTCATTTACATACCCGATGGCGTGGCGCAGTTCCATCTGGATGAGTTCGATGGCCTCATCGAGTCGCTGGCCGATGCTTGGTTGGCCCCAGTTGGGATTGTTGTTTGTGCTCATGTTTGGCCTCATCACGGATGGCTTGAAAATCTGTACCTATTTAAACGTCGCTCGAAGAGTTGGACTGAGTCAATGCCCCAGCTTACGCGGAGGACCGTAAAGATTACTATTGACGCGACCAAGTCCGTTCCGCATGATTGCCTAGAGCACTCTCTCATCACCTGCTGCCAGTCGAAGCAGGGGATGGTTCGATGCGGCGAGTCTCCAGGGCTACGGTCAGCGAGGTTTTGGATTGCAGTGAAAGACCATGCATCCTGCTTAGCAAATGACAGCGCGGCTAGCGGCGCTGGCGGAGTTCGCGGAGCTGGTGCCGCGATGGTTTGCGGCCTGGTATTGCTGGGTGTTTCGCTTGCTCTGGGCGCGGGCTCCGCGGCTGGGCAGGTTGCGTCCGGGAGCGCGGCGGGAGCTGTGCCGGCAGAGACTCTATCGGCTTCGCCCACGCAGCTCGATGCTTCGGCTCCTCAAGAGAAGAAGCCTGGCAAGCCGGCGAAGCCGCCCGACCCGTGCGAGGTGAAGAACTCAGGGGCATCGATGATCGCCACCGGCGGCTTGCGCGCGGTCTCCGTGCTGGGCGTGGGAGAGACCGAGAGCACGGCTGGCGCGACGGCGGTCGAGTCGAGAGTTTGCAGTCATTTCGAGGCTATCAATTGGTACGACCGCTTCGTTACCGGTCCCGACGTGATGCGCTTCTCGCCCGAGCAGAAGCTGCGGCTGGCGCTCAACAACCTGATCAACCCGTTCAACCTGGGCACGATCGCGGGTGAGGCCGGGATCGAGATCGCCGCCAACTCGCACTCGCCTTACGGGCCGGGCTGGGACGGCTGGGCCAAGTTGACGGGCACCAACTTCACGCAGGACATGACGGATCAGTTCTTCGGGACGTTCCTGATTCCCACCATCACGCACACCGATCCGCACTATCACCGCCGGCCCGACTTGAGCATCGAGCGGCGCATTCTGCATTGCGTGACCCAGACCTATTGGCAGAGCGACGATAGCGGCGGCCACAACTTCAACTACTCGCAGGTCGTCGCTCCGGTCTTCGATATCTCGATTTCGAATTTGTATGTGCCGGGCCTGGAGACGCGCTTCAGCGCCGATGCCGAGCGCTACGGGATCGGGTTGGCGACTGCGCCGATCGACAACTTCATCACCGAGTTCCTGCCTTCGATCGCCAGCCACATTCACACGCACGTGGTTTTGGTGCAGCGGGTGGTGAATCAGGTGGCGGTGAATCCGCCGTAGGCGGGAAGGCAGTTTTCAGGTGTCAGGTGTCAGGTTTCAGGGGTCAGAGATCAGCAATCGGCCGGCTTCGGGCGGGGTCTGCGGGGCAGGGAAGTCGCTTGGGAATGGGTGGAATGGGGTCGAGCGGCAAATGCGCTACCAAAATGTACGAAATCGTACGACGATTTCGAGGGCGATTTGTTGAAAACAAATGAATTAACGTCGAAAACATACCCCGGGGGGGTATGAAAATTTTTTTCTTTAATTCATTTCCCCTTTTGCTGAATTTTTGCCAGGCTTTTTAGGCGCGGATTGCATTTTTGGATCCCCGGAGCCTGACCCGTCTTTAATATAGCGATTTTCGGGTTAATTCTCGGCAAAGAGGGTGGGGTGTGGAATGAGTTTGGAATGAGTGGGATGCGGGAAGACCCGGAGGCGCGTGGACTTGACGAGTCACGAGGCGTCGAGCCGGCAAGTGAGCAAGTCAGCGAGTCGGCGAAAGCGACCGGGCAGCTTCGTCGGTTGTCTCCCGAGTCCCAGAAGCGGGCTTCGGGGTGCCTGCCAACCACTATCGTTGGACATTGGAACTTCCAAATAAGAACGCGGTAGTAAAGGGTTGTTAGTTGCTCTGGAGACCGCTTGATGGAGCAGAGCATAAGTGATTAACAATTCGCCCCCTTTTACACAATCATTATGGGATGAATCCGCTCATACTAATCATGTGAATCTCAGCTCTGAACAGGACCTCGTCTCCGCAGCGATTAGCCTTGGCGCTCGCAAGGTTGGGGACTGGTCCGAGAGGGAGCTCAACGTCGCGGCTTCTGTTCGAACTCTCCCATTTGCACAAATCCAGAGCATCCGGGATGAGATCAATGGCGGACACGATCCCTTGGGTGAAACGCTTTGCGCCCTGCGGTCGCCCGAGGAGAGACGCGGATCTGGTGCGACTTTCACGCCGATGCCAATTGTCGAGGCAATGGTTTCTTGGTCCAGGACATTGAGAGTAAAACCTGACCGCGTGATTGAACCTGGGACCGGATCGGGGCGGTTCCTATTGGCAGCGGCGAAGGCCTTTCCTGAAGCACAGCTTTTCGGGATCGAGTCCGATCCGACGACCGCCATCATCGCTCGTGCGAATCTTGCGGCGGGTGGATTCACGAAGAGGGCAAAGGTACTCCTATCCGATTTCCGAGCCGTCACGATCCCGCCGATCAGTGGCCGCACGCTGTTTCTTGGAAACCCGCCCTATGTGCGGCACCATAAGCTGAGTGCGGCGGGCAAAAAGTGGCTTTCAGAAAGCGCGAGAAGGCTCGGTCTTAAGGCGAGCCAGCTTTCGGGCCTCCATGTCCACTTCTTCCTCGCGACTGCACTGAAGGCAAAAAAAGACGATTTTGGCGCCTTTATAACGTCTGCGGAGTGGCTCGACGTGAACTACGGCGAGTTGGTTCGCCAGTTGTTTTTGGGCCCGCTAGGCGGGCAGGGAATCACGGTAGTCGAACCCACGTCCCGCACGTTTTCCGATGCGGCGACGACTTCTGCTATCACGCAGTTTGTGATTGGTTCACGGCCTGAAAGAATACGGATGAGCCGCACGAGGAGTGCGGCGGACAAAGAAAGCTTGACCGGAGGGCGGCTGCTGGACCGAGGCCGCTTCGAATTAGAGCATCGCTGGTCAATTCTGACTCGCAAGCCCGTGAAGGCCCGCGAGGGGTATATCGAACTCGGCGAGTTGTGCGAAGTTCATCGTGGCCAAGTTACGGGTGCGAATCGCATCTGGATTGCCGCCGGCAATGGCTCAATGCTCCCTGAGTCGGTACTCTTTCCTTGCGTGACGCGTGCCAAGGAGCTATTCGCGGCAGGCGATGTTCTTTGCGACGTGTCCCACCTTCGGGACGTGATCGATATCCCGTCCGATCTCTCGGTTTTTGAGAAAAGCGATCGCCGGCGCATTGACGATTTTCTAGGAAGGGCGAAGGCCTTGGGTGCCGACCAAGGGTACGTCGCGAAAAATCGAAAGGCATGGTGGTCTGTGGGGCTGCGCTCGCCAGCGCCGATACTTGCCACGTACATGGCGCGCCGTCCGCCCGCTTTTGTGCGCAACCTCGCACATGCGCGCCATATCAACATTGCCCATGGGATTTACCCTCGCACGCCTTTAGCGTCTCAGATACTCGATCGTCTTGCTCATTTGCTTTCGTCCACGGTGAGCGTTACGGAAGGGCGCACCTACGCCGGGGGCCTGACAAAATTCGAGCCTAAAGAGATGGAGCGAATCTTGATCCCCAATCCGATGGAGTTGGAGACAGAGTTGGTCGCATGAAGCAGCCGCCGCAGTGGACTGATGACGAACTAGTTGCGGGGCTTGAAAAATCGAAGTCGCTTTTTCGCGATGAACGAATTCGAGAACCGCTCGAAGCCTACACGCGGGCCTTCGATCAATACCAAGGAACTATAGCGGGCCTTCTCGATTCGACGGCCAGCTTAATGCAGCTTGGCGAGAAAGCCATTGACGTACTAACAAATCCTGCCCTGCTTGAGGCCTTCCGGTACCTGGCGGGTCCTCCGATATCAAAGGACGATCTTACGGTCTTGGCTGACGCTCGCCTGAGCGCTTCCCAACTTCGTCGCGATCCAGCGATGTTGCAGCGGGTCCTACAGATTGTCGAAGCGACCCTCGATCCACGCCGCTTCCCTTGGGTGACCGAAGATCGCGAGCCCACGGCAGCCGAAAGGAACGCAGCAATTATCGCTTCCGCTTCCCTGCTCGCTGTCAGTAGAGTGGGCACCGCTCGGCGTAACGAAGGCAAAGACCGGCAAGAGCTTGCCGTCCGCGATGTGCTGCTCAGGAAGAACTGGAATCTCGCCGCATCGCGAACCGTGCTAACTCTCAATCAGGCGCCCGGCCCTGGCGAGTTCTGCCGGGAAAGCCTGTTGGGCTCGACTAAGGCCGACTTTTTGGTTGGCCTTTGGGATCGTCGAATCATGCCCATTGAATGCAAGGTATCCAATTCCTCTACGAATTCTGTTAAGCGGCTGAACAGAGAAGCAGCGGGAAAAGCCGAGTACTGGATTAAGGAATTCGGAACACGAAACGTCGTTCCCGCAGCCGTTTTGAGCGGCGTATTTAAGCTCCATAATGTCAAGAATGCCCAGGAAAGAGGTTTAACCATCTTCTGGGCGCACAATCTCGCCGAACTCGTTGACTGGATAGAGGATGCGCGTTAAATAATCCCGTTTGCGGCCTGTTCATCCCCATTCGCTGGCCGATTCCGCCATTCGCTGTAAGCGGCTTGGGGTTGCTGGGTGGGGGCGTTACTCTCGTAATGACCTATCAGCTTCCGGGCGGTTCTGCCTGGAGGTTTCGAGTTTGCTGCAAAATGCGCGTGAGAAGTAGGTTTCAGGGGCTGAAGCCCCAGAGATTTTAAGGCGCTTTTCCGGCCCGGCTGAAGCCGTGCCCTTGTTACAGAGATTTGGAAGCCGTCAAGAGATGAAGCATCGGAGGAGACCGCAAAGATGTCTAAAGCCGTGAAGTATGCCGAGAAGGCAGCCGTTTACGCCGCCAAGGGTGCGTGGGTTGTTTATGAGCGCCTGAACCGCATCAGCCCTAACCCCGGGTTCACGCCGAAATGGAGCGATAAACCTCTTCTGAAGTCGTGGGAGAAGGAGAAGCCGCCGCTGGGCTGGCCGCGCTCGACGGACTCGCTTTGCCCGAAGTGCGTGCCGGAGATCCGCAAACAGATTATCGACGGCAAGCTGCCGCACGAGGTTCTGCTGAATGAGAAGGTGGGCGAGATCAAGGCGCAGATCATCGAGCGGGACGGCAAGATTCTGATGGTGAAGGATTGCCCGAAGCACGGCCATTTTGAAGATGTGATGTCGATGGACCCGGCATTCTTCAAGCATTTGGAAGAGAGCTTTCCGGGGCGCGACATCCGCGCGCACGGCGATGGGGACAAGAATCTGCACCACCACGGGACGTCGACGGTGACGCACGGGCGCGGGTCGGTGCTGACGATCGACCTGACGAACCGCTGCAATATGATGTGCGATCCGTGCTTTATGGACGCCAACCAGGTGGGCTTTGTGCACGAGCTTACGTGGGACGAGATCAAGCTGATGCTGGACAACGCCATCACCATGAAGCCGAAGCGGCAGATGAGCGTGCAGTTCTCGGGCGGCGAACCGACACTGTCGCCGTACTTTTTGGACGCGGTGGCTTACTCGCGCAAGGTGGGGTTCAACTCGGTGCAGGCGGCATCGAACGGGATTGAATTTGCGAAGTCGAAGGAGCTGTGTCGCGCGGCGGCCGAGGCCGGACTGCGCTACGTTTATCTCCAGTTCGACGGCATTGGCAACGCGGCGAATTCGCATCGCAAGGTTGGTAACCTGTTCGACGTAAAACTGCAGGCCATTAACAATCTGCATGAAGCGGGCGTGGAGATTGTGCCTGTGACCACGATCGTGAACGGGATCAACAACGAGCAGGTGGGGCGCATTATCGAGTTCGCGTTGGATAATCCGAAGAAGATCAGCTTCCTTTCGTTCCAGCCCGTGAGCTTTACTGGCCGCGACGAGGAGATTACCGACGAGCGGCGCGTGGCGCAGCGCTACACGCTCTCGCATATGGCGCACGACATCAAGAATCAGTGCGGCTTTGGCGTGCCGGAGCGGGACTGGTTCCCGATCAGCTTTATGAGCACGTTTAGCGATTGGGCGGATTTGGTGCACGGGCCCACCGCGGAGTGGGGCCAACTGAGCTGCGGCTGCCACCCGAACTGCGGGATCGGCATGGCCCTGATGATCGACAAGGAAACCAAGGAAGCCGCGCCGGTAACGGCGTTTCTGCATATGGACCAGGTGGCCAAGGACCTGGCGAAGGTGAATGACGCGGCGCGCGGGAAGTGGATGTCGGTGATCGGATTCGGGCTGGCGCTGTTGCGGAACTACGATCCGTTCCAGGCGCCGACGCACTTCAGGATTACCGACATGTTGAAGAAGATGGATAAGACCTTCAACGCGACGGGAAAGAACTACGGCTCGGTGAAGGGCGACCGGACCATGGAAAACATTGAGAAGCGGCGCAAGGACAGGTGGAATTTCCTGTTCATCGCCGGGATGTGGTTCCAGGATCTGTTCAACTACGACTTCCGGCGGACGGAGCAGTGCATTATTCCTTACGCGACGCAGGAGGGTGAGATCAGCTTCTGCGCGTACAACACGGGCGTGGGCTGGCGCAATATTATTGAAAAAATGCATATGACGGCCACGCTGACCAAGTGGTACGAGGAGCATGGACGCCACGAGATTTTTGCCGGCGGCAAGAAGGTGGGCATGAGCTACGTGGGCCACGAGCTGAAGCTCAACATGGAACACGTGAACGCCCAGGCCAACCACACGCTCGACGATCTGGGCATCGCCAAGAACGCCCGCGAAGAGAAGATTCGCGCGCGCGACGGGAAGATGAAGGCCGAAGCCGAGAACGCGAAGATGGCCGCGCTCTATCGCCAGCACGTGCTGGGCGAAAAGCCGGTCGAGGGGATGGTTTCGCTCGGTGACATCAAGCCGGCTTCGAATAATGCGGCTTCGCCGGTTAATCGGCATCGGGAGGAAAGCGAGTTGGTGGCTGGGGATTAGGCTCTCTTATCTTGGTTCTCTCAGAGCGAAGGCCGTCCGCGATTGCGGACGGCCTTCGTGCTTTTTTGCACGTTACGTGTAGATCATCCCGAACGAGGTAGCGTGGGAAGATGTCAGGGTCTGGAGAGGATATAGTTTACCTGTTGGGAGATGCCGCCGTGGAAAACACACCCCTCAAAGCCGCTGTCACATCAGAGATATTCGAACAGGGAATACGACTTGCAGATATCATGATGCCGTGCTTCATGAAGACGACGCGAGAGCTATTCCTGCGGAAGCCGGGCCAGACACGCGGACGCCTCGTTCACTACACAACAGCAGAGGCTGCCCTCAACATAATCAGAACCAAACGTTTCTGGATGCGCAACACCAACTGCATGTCTGACTACAGCGAAGTGCAGCACGGCTTTGACATCTTGAATTGCTTCTTCGCTGACAAAGCGAAAAAAGAATCATTCACGGAGGCTCTGGACGGCTGCATCTCCGGTGTTGCCGCCGAAGCAATTACTGCGTTCAACAACTCTTGGAAAGACATTCGATTGAACTCCTACATCGCATGTTTGTCGGAGCATCAGGACAGCGAAGACTCAAACGGGCGGCTTTCAATGTGGCGTGCATTCGGCGGAACTGCGACTCGAATCGGGATTGTGCTTAACATTCCATACACTCTTTCTATTCTTCCTCTGAACATCATATTCAGTTCCGTTGCATATTTCTCGGAATCGAAGGCGCAGGAGGACCTGGAAAAGGTCATTGAAAACGTTCGCGCCAATCGCGAGTATCTTCAGACGATTGATCGTGATGCCCTTGTCAAGTTAGTTTTCCTAACGTTTCTGTTTCGCGTGGTTTGTCTGAAACACGAGGGCTTTCACGAGGAGAGGGAGTGGCGAGCAATCTATGCGCCGACGCTTGGGGCCTATTTACCGACGCTTGGGCCGTCTCGACTTATGGAGTCATCGACCGAGGTCGTCTCCGGGGTGCCGCAGGTCGTTTACAAGGTTCCACTTGACGCATCGTCTTCAGACCAGATCGCAGACTTGGATTTCGCGCAGATATTCGATCACCTTATCATTGGACCAACACCCTATCCGTGGCCAATCTACGACGCATTTGTTGACGAATTGACGAAGGCTGGAGTCGCCAATTCCACTGAGCGGGTGCGAGTCTCCGGGATTCCAATTCGTGCTTGATAATTGGGGTGTGTCAGGTACCCCAGGTCCGGATTTTAGGGCGAATCTCCTTTTGGTGTAAAGTTGCGTGGAAGGTTTCGCCGCGCCCCTCCGGGGCGCGGGGCTCTTTTTGGGGCGGTGTTCCCAGGGTTTCGTCCGCCACTCCGCCCCAACGACCAAAGATCGGTCGTTGGGGACCCCGGCTACGCGGACTCCACCCTGGGCTATTTTCGATTGCCCCTCCGGGGCAAGGGCGGCAAAACAGTAAGATCGTCACTGGGATTGCGCAGACTCGGGTTCGCCGCGTAACTCTAGCTTTTTCGTGCTTCGATGGCCTTACGGACGGCCTCTGCGTCGGCGATGTCCTGCGGCCTCCCGGCGGCGAGCTTCGATGCAATGAGATCGGGAGCGGAGATGAAATAGGCTTTCAGGCCGCTCTTGGGATCGATGATGCCTTCGACGCGCCGCTCCCATGCCGCGTCAAAATCGATGCCCTGCACTTCGGGGAGAATGTCGAAGCCGTATGGATCGCTTCCGAAACGAAAGAAACTGCCGCGCTCGGCGAAGTCTTCGGGTCGAATGCCCTCAAGCGGCGCCCCGAACGCGGCGAGTGCGGCGTAGGTCGCTTGCGCATTCGAGGGGTCGGCTTGAATGAAGAGGTCTATGTCTTTCGTAAAGCGGGGCTGCGCATGGAAGATGACCGCGTATGCACCCACGATGAGATATCTAACGCCATGGGCATTGAAGGCGGACAAAAGGTCTTTGTAGTCTTGGTACATCGGGCTCGAT
>CAVXOO010000122.1:0-9720 GCA_963762945.1 uncultured Acidobacteriaceae bacterium
GGTTGTCATCCCGAGCGCAGTCGAGGGATCTGCGGTTGTCTTTGGCGTCGTTCGCGTCTCCAGGAAAAGTGGCTTCCGAATCGCCGCGGATCAGCCGTAACGACGGATTCCTAGCGTCAGTAGCGCAATTGCGGGATGCGCGCGAACTCGTGCCGCGATCTATCTCCCCGTGTACTCCTCAAACAGCTCCGGGAACTCCTTTTTAAGCGCCTCGATCTTGGGCCGGTCGCAGACCAGAATGTAAGGATTATCCGGGTTGTGCAAAGCGTAGTCCTGATGGTACGACTCGGCGTCGTAAAAGCCCTGCAACGGCACCACCTGCGTCACAATGGGTTTCGGAAAAACCTTCGCCGCATTCAGTTGCGCAATGTACGCCGCGGCAATCTTCCGTTGCTCTTCATTGGTATAGAAGATTACCGAGCGATAAGAAGTTCCAACGTCCGGCCCCTGGCGATTGAGCTGCGTCGGGTCGTGAACCACTGAAAAGAAAATCTGCAGCAGCTTGCCGTAAGTGATCTTCGAGGGGTCGTAGACCACTTTCACTGACTCAGCGTGGCCCGTGGTTTCGGTTGTCACCTGAGCGTAGGTGGCCGTCTCGGCAGAACCCCCTGCGTATCCGGCCGTCGTCGCCACAACTCCTTTCACTCGCTCGAAGACCGACTGCGTTCCCCAGAAGCATCCACCGGCGAAGACGGCGGTCGCCTTTCCGTGCTTGGGCTGTAGAGCGGCGTCGGCCTGTGGAGCCGGTATCCCGCCGCGCGTCTGTGCCCGGAGGCAACAAACGAAGGCAACGGCAAGAAGCACAGCCCCAACAAGTACAGTCAATTGAACCGAACGCAAAGAGCGTAAACCGATCATGAAACCTCCGGACTCTCAAGAGCCTCCACCTTAGACGCTCGAACGGAATCAGAAGTTACAGCCAGTAAATCAATACCGGTAAATGCCGCAATCCTCAGCGTGTCCGGTATCGATGCAAAGGACCTTCGGGCAATGCCGAATTCTTATTACGCCCGTCTCCTGCACAGCGGAAGCAGACCTAACTTTTCCATGCTTCCTCCTGAAGTTTTGCGGCAAAAATGCCGATTCCGAAATTGGGGGAGGAATAAATGTTGTGATCCCGCATTGGACTCTTCTTCTCTTGTGTAGCGCCTACGTTTTGCCAGTTGTTTTCTTGCTGGGGATGCTCGCCGCGGCTCTCGGACTCATCCCTTTCAACGACTGGTACATCCGCAATCGAGCTGCTCGCAGCAAATCGAGCATTGACGCCCTGGAAGCTTTGTTTGCCCTGGAAGATCTCCGGGGAATCGGCCAGCCTCGCCCACCGCATCGCAGCTAGAGGCCGCTGCGGCATCGGAGCTAGGGGCCAGCCGCAACGGGCTCCAACCCCCGCACTGCCTTCTCCCACGGTGCCTTTGCTATACTCGCAGAGCTATGCAAGTCTTTGTCATTCTGCCTGCGGCGGGACTCGGTACTCGGATGGCCGGTTCGCAGCCTAAGCAGTTTCTTGCCCTGGACGGAGTCCCCATCCTCATTCATTCGCTGCGCGCCTTTGCCGCGGCGCCGCGCGTCACCTCAATTTACGTAGCCGTGCGCAAGACCGAGATCGAGCGCGCCGAGGCGCAGGTCGCCGAGTACGGTTTTGCGGACCGCGTGCGCGTAGTCGAAGGCGGCGAGAAGCGCCAGGAATCGGTGGCCAACGCGCTCCATGTCATTCCCGCCCATTCCGACGACATTGTTCTGGTTCATGACGCCGTGCGCCCCCTCATCGATGTCGCCACCATCGAGCGCACCATCGATGCCGTCGCCGAATACGGCGCGGCCATTGTGGGCATGCCCGCCGTCGACACCATCAAGCAAGTCGAGCGCACCGCGCATGGAGCCTTGATCACCGCAACCATTCCCCGCGAGTTCGTGGTGCAGGCGCAAACCCCGCAGGGATTCCGCTACGGCCTGCTCGAACGCGCCTTTGCCGAGGCCACCGCCGACGGCTTTCTGGGCACCGACGAGGCCTCGCTTCTCGAGCGCGCCGGAATTCCCGTAGCCGTAGTACCCGGTTCTCAGGTTAATCTGAAGATTACGCAGCCCGGCGACCTGGATCTGGCAGAGTTTTATCTGAAGCAGCGGCGTTAGCCGCGCAGGCGGCCGGCGGCTCAAGTCGAGCCTTCAAGGGCGCGACTTGAATCGTGCCGCAGAGCAGTAAACAAATGGTTTGGGCTTTAGCCCTTGCGGGATGGCTTCCCCGGAATTGAGGCCTCAGCCAACGGCTGGCAAAGAACATGGCAAAGACAGACATACGCATCGGTTTTGGCTATGACTCGCATGAGTTCAAGGCCGGTGTGCCGCTGCGCATGGGCGGCATGACGCTCGACCACCCCGAGGGCCTCGCCGGCCACTCCGACGGCGACGTGCTGCTCCACGCCATCACCGACGCCTTGCTCGGCGCAGTGGCCGCCGGCGACATCGGCAGCTTTTTCCCGCCCGGCGATCCGCGCTGGAAAGACGCCGACTCCGCCATCTTTTTGAATCTCGCCCTCGAGGAGTTGCAGCACGCCGGCTATATCGTGATTAACGTCGATACCACTCTGATTCTCGCCGCGCCCAAAATCTCGCCCATCGCCGGCGAAATGTGCGCCCGCGTCGCCGACCTGCTGGGCGTCGGAATCGACCAGGTGAGCATCAAGGCCAAAACCCCCGAAGGCCTCGACCTCGATCGCGTGGCCCAGTGCCATGCCGTCGTGCTGGTCGAGCGCGTGCAGGAGCCTGAAGAACTGAAGAGCATGGAAGCCGTCATCGAAAGCCAGCGCCAGCTCGAAGATGTCGTCGACGACCTGCTCGCTTCTGTGCACGGTGTGCCCAAAAAGCGCGTCATCTCCCCCGTCTACGACACCGAGGACATCACATAAAAGCAGGGACCGGAAATTCCTGCGTTTCTGGCGCATTCACAAATGCGGAACTTGATAGCGCAGAATCTGGTCGTCGACCGTGACAAGAGTCAATCCCTCCAACTGCGCCTGGGCCACAAGCAGGCGGTCAAATGGATCGCGATGGATCAAAGGGAGTGAACCCGCCCATTCGGCGTGCTCGACAGTGACGGGCAGCGCAGTAAATGCGTGGCGTCGGATCGTGTGGGCCACAGATGCTCCAATTTGAAGCTTGCCAGACGCCCTCTTGATCCCTATCTCCCACGCCGACGCGGCGCTGACAAAAACCTCGTTCTCTGGAGAAGCTACCGCGGCGCGAAAAACCGCCGACAAACGGGGATCGTCTGCGTCCCACCACAGAACGACATGTGTGTCGAGCAGAAGTCGCATTGCCTCAGAGACCGAAATCCTGCAGCACATCTTCCGGCAGCGGAGCGTCAAAATCGTCTGCGATATAGGTGATCTTCATGAAGTTACCCCCGGGCTTGCGTGGCGATTCGCTCGCTGCCGTGGGAGGCATCAATCGCGCCATCGGCTTGCCCGCCTTGGCGATCACGATCTCTTCGCCCTTGGCTGCCCGCTCCACCAGGCTGGAAAGATGCGTCTTGGCCTCGTAGAGGTTCACTTGCAGCGGCTTCGCCTGCTTCTTCGGCTTGGGGATAGAATTCGCGGCCATGGCTCTGCTCCGTTCATTTCATTTTGCGCCACATTGCACGAGTTGGTCAAGTTGGTCAAGTCCGGGATTGCATCACTGATTTCCCCTTGATCGGCGGCTGCGAAAGCAGTTTTTCCTTGCGGCTGACACCGCTTTGGCCTTAATGTTGCTTCGACCCCGGATTTCACTCGAGGAGAACGCATCCCATGAACGATCCGCAGCAATTCAACAGCTTTCTTGCCGCATTCGCCGCCATTTATCTCGTTTTCTATCTGATTACGGCGACGTTGTTCATCGTCCCCACTTGGTTCATCGCCAAAAAGGCCGGCATGTCGCCCTGGCTCTCGCTGCTTTGCCTCTTTCCCCTCACCGGCCTCATCCTGTTCTACATTCTGGCCTTTGCCGAGTGGAAGGTGGTTCCAATTTCGAAGCTCGTGGCCTATCCGCCGCCCGTGCCGCCGCCGTTTCCGCCCCCGCCGCCCACAGTTTGACGCGCGGCCTCCGTCGAAGACGCCCCCTCATCCTTGCGCAGACGCGCGACGCGTTTGTACGATGGTCTATCGCGGTCGCGCGTGAATTCGAGGTGAATGATGGGAGACTTGTTCCAGCCGTGGCACTTGATTGTGCTCAGTTTCCTCTTTGTCTTTCCAGCCATCGTCATTGGCGTCATTCCGTTCTGGTTCATTTGTAAGAAGGCCGGATTTTCGCCCTTTCTCTCTCTGCTGAATCTCGTCCCCTTTTTCATAGGCACACTGGCGCTCGTCTACTTCCTGGCATTCGCCCCATGGAAACCGGCCGAGGGGTCTCCTTCCGTTTCTCCGCAATCCTGAAACGGCCGTCAACTTGAGTGCGATAGCATCGTGAATGAAAGTCATCCTCACGATGCCCGATTCCGTCTCCGCGCTTCCCGCGCCTCCGCGCGTCCGCTTCGCGCCCTCGCCCACCGGTTTTCTTCATGTGGGCAGCGCGCGCACGTTTATCTTCAATTGGCTCTTCGCCCGCCACAATCACGGAACCATGGTGCTGCGCCTCGACGACACCGACGTCGAGCGCAACACCGACGCCAGCGTCCAATCCATCTTTGACGGCCTACGCTGGCTCGCCCTCGATTGGGACGAGGAATACAAGCAATCCGAGCGCCTCGATCTTCACCGTGCCGCCGCGCAGCAGCTCTTCGACAAAAATCTCGCCTATCGCGATTTCACTCCCGCTCACGCGGCCGATGACGAGCATTCCTCTGCGCAAGGCGCATGGCTCTGCAATCCCGGCATGAGAGAGATGTCGCGTGAAGAGAGCGATCGCCGCGCCGCGAGTGAACCTTTTGCCCTGCGCTATCGCGTCCCCCGCGGTCCAGATTCGAGAGTTGCCCGCATCCTGCACTTTGTCGATAGCGTCTATGGCGCGCAATCACGCCCCGCCGACGAAGTGGAAGACTTTGCCCTGCTCCGTTCAGATGGCATGCCGACCTACCATCTCGCCTCCTGCGTCGACGACGCCGATCTCCGCATCAGCCACATCATCCGCGGCCAGGATCACCTCACCAACACCTACAAGCACCTGCTGATCTTCGAGGCCCTCGGCGCTCCGCCGCCGCAGTTCGCCCACCTGCCGCTCCTAGTCGCGCCCGACGGCGCCAAACTCTCCAAGCGCAAACACGGCCCGGTCGTCAGCGTCACCACCTATCGCGACGCCGGATTTCTCCCCCAGGCCTTCGTCAACTTCCTTTGCCTCCTCGGCTGGTCGCCCAAAAACGATCGCGAGTTTCTCGCTTTGGACGAGATTCGCGACCTGTTCACGCTCGAAGGCGTCAACCGCTCCAACGCCGTCGTCAACTTCACTGAGGAATCACCCTTCGACGAAAAGGCCGTCTGGCTCAACGCCGAACACATCCGCGCCCTGCCGGTCGAAGAACTCGCGCGCCAGCTCCAACCCTTCTTCGTGCAAGCGGGATTCAATCCGAAACCAGAAAAAATCGCCGCCGTCACGCCCCTCATCCGCGAACGCATCAAGCTCCTGCGCGACGCCGTCCCCGCCGCCGATTTTTTCTTCGTCGACCAGCTCCCTCCCTACGATCCGGCAGAGTTGATTCCCCTCAAAAAGGGAGAATCGACAGGCGATGTGGCACTTGCTCTTCGCGTGCTTGAGACCGCCCAGCAAATTCTCGCCACAACCAACTTCGATCACGACTCGCTCGACGCGGCGCTCCGCGGAGCAGCAACGCAACTTGGCTTAAAAGCCGGCCCCATGTTCCAGCCCATCCGCGTAGCCGTCTGCGGACGCAAAAACGCCCCGCCGCTCTTTGAAACTCTGATTGTTCTGGGCCGCGAGGTCTGCCTGGCCCGCATCCGCCAGGCCGAAGAACACCTGAAATCGCTCGTTTGAGTACAGTTTGTAAATGGGGACGATTCGAAGAAGAATTGACGGTCAGGAAATCAGGAGGCAGGAAAATGACTGACGAGGAAAGAAGGTTGCTTCTGTATCTCGCGCGATGGGTCATGGAAAAAGAAAACGCGGAAGCTGAAATGCGAGGCACCACAAGCGATTTGGCTCACGAAATGAGACACCTTATTGAGGAAGTTCGAGCGAAGGCCTCTCCGCGGCCGACTGCTTGAGTTTGCCTGGCTCGGCTTGCGCCGCAATGGGCTTGTCGCATTTTGAAACTCTAGTGGTTCTGCGCCGCGAGGTCCGTCTTGAACCTACACCAAGGCCGCGACCGCACTCCAATCGCTCGCCTGAGCTGAACGTGCTTTTCCAGGTCCGAAGATTTGGGCTTGGGGCTCACGGAGAGACCGCTCAGCACAGGCTCAATAATTGCGCCGGCGTCCGATCCATAACTTGACATTCCGTAATCGTTCGATTACACTTCGAGCATGTTTTCCGTCAAGCCGCTTCCCGAATTCGCAGCGTGGCTTGATGGATTGAAAGACTCGAGAGTGCGCGGCGCGGTTGTGGCCCGCATCAAGCGTCTCTCCTTCGGCCTGCTCGGCGACTTCAAGGCGGTTGGCGGTGGCGTGATCGAACTGCGCATCGATTTCGGCGCGGGCTGGCGTCTCTATTACACGCAGTGCGGCGCGCAGATCGTCGTTTTGCTTGCCGGCGGCTCCAAACGCACCCAGAAGAAAGACATTCAACGGGCCAAAGCCTTGGCCGTAATGCTCGAAAGCGGGAGGGACTAGGATGAAAAAAAACATTAACGTTCGCAACCTGCCGGAATTCGATCCCGCGCAGTATCTCGACAACGAAGAGAGCATCGCCGTCTATCTCACCGGAATCCTGGAGACGAATGACGCGGCGCTGTTGGCCTCGGCGTTGGGCGACATTGCCCGCGCCCGCGGCATGACGGAGATTGCCAAGTCCGCCGGAATTACCCGTGAAGCTCTTTACAAAGCCCTTCGCCCCGATAGCGCGCCGCGCTTTGACACCATCAGCCGTGTCTGCACGGCGCTCGGCGTGCGCCTGGTGGCTCAGCCGCTGTCAACGCGCAAAGCAGCGGCTTAGAAGCCTTTCCCTGGCCGCATCATCTCCCGCGCCGCTCCAGCCGGGCGCCGCCCTGCAGTGGAATAATGAACTAAAGCCATGATTAACGAAAATCCGGAAAGCTCCGACGCGCCCAATACCGACCTTCGCCCCGTGAACAACTTCCTCCACGACCAGATCGCCGAGGACGTCGAGAACAAAACCTACGGCGACGCCGTCATCCAGACGCGCTTTCCCCCCGAGCCCAACGGCTATCTGCACATCGGCCACGCCAAGGCCATCTGCCTCGACTTCGGCCTCGCCGACGACTTCGGCGGCAAGACCAACCTGCGCTTCGACGACACCAATCCCGAGAAAGAAGAGACCGAGTACGTCGAGTCGATCAAGAAAGACGTGCACTGGCTCGGCTTCGACTGGGAGCGCCTCTGCTACGCCTCCGACTACTTCGGCCAGCTCTACGAATGGGCTCTCAAACTCGTCGAGGCCGGCAAAGCCTACGTCAACGATCTCTCCGCCGAAGAAATCCGCAAGTATCGCGGAACTCTGACTGAACCAGGGAAAAACTCGCCCTATCGCGACCGCAGCGTCGAAGAGAACCTCGACCTCTTCACCCGCATGAAAAACGGCGAATTCCCCGATGGTTCACGCGTCCTTCGCGCAAGAATCGACATGGCCTCGCCCAACCTCAACATGCGCGACCCGGTGATGTATCGCATCCTGCACGCCTCGCATCACCGCACCGGCGACGCGTGGTGCATCTATCCCATGTACGACTATGCGCACGGCCAGTCAGATTCAATTGAGAGAGTCACTCACTCCATGTGCACGCTCGAGTTCGCCGATCACCAGCCTCTGTACAAGTGGTACATCGAGCAACTCGGCATCTTCCCTTCGCGCCAATTTGAATTCGATCGCCTCAACCTCACCTACACCATGCTCTCCAAACGCAAGCTCCTACAGCTCGTGCAGGAGCATCGCGTCTCCGCATGGGACGATCCGCGCATGCCCACGCTCTCCGGCATTCGCCGCCGCGGCTTCACGGCTGAGGCCCTGCGCGCCTTCTGCAATTCCATCGGCGCATCGCGCACCAACGGCACCACAGACATCGAAATGCTCGAACACTTCCAGCGCGACGATCTCAATCACCGCGTGACGCGCGCCATGGCCGTCCTGCGCCCGCTAAAGCTCGTCATCGACAACTACCCCGAAGGAAAAGAAGAATTCGTCGAAGTCGCAAACAATCCCGAAGATCCATCAGCCGGAACCCGCCAGGTGCCCTTCTCACGCGAACTCTATATCGAGCAGGACGATTTCCGCGAAGTGCCTCCGCCCAAGTACTACCGGCTCTCGCCAGGCAAGGAAGTCCGTCTGCGCAATGCCTATTTCATCACCGCAAAGTCCATCCAAAAGGCTGCCGACGGCAGTCTCACGGAAGTCCATTGCACCTACGATCCGGCCAGCCGCGGCGGCAACTCGCCCGATGGCCGCAAGGTCAAGTCGACGATGCACTGGGTCTCGGCAAAGCACGCCGTCGAAGCCGAAATCCGCATCTACGACAAGCTCTTCTCCAAGCCCGATCCTTTCGATTTCCCCGAAGGCGGCGACCTCTTCGACAACCTCAATCCCAACTCGCTAGAGATCGTAAGCGATGCCAAACTCGAGCCGTCGTTAGCCACCGCCAAACCCGGCGACCGCTTCCAATTCGAGCGCGTAGGCTACTTCTGCGCCGATTCGGACTCGACTGCGGACAGATTGGTCTTTAATCGCACGCTTCCGCTCAAGGATTCGTGGGCAAAGATCGAGAAGAAGGCGGGTGCATAGGGCCAAAGCGCGAGCGCGATGACCCTGGTTTCACGGTGAAAGAATATGTGCTTTCTACTCTACGCAGGAACTGAGAGGCCGCTTCCGAGAACCGAGTGGAATGCGGACGATCCACATGTGCATGTGTGCGATCTGAAAGAATCGGACTCGTGGGCAAGGTTGATATTCACCAAACCGGAGATTCAATACGTCGGGTCCACAACACGTTGCGGTTGCGCCTTTCCATCGGCGATCCATCAAAATGGGGGTTGGCCCTATTGGCTCGATCCCGTAAAGGATGCGGACGAAATCGCCAGCGACCAACGAGAGTGTGAAGAGCTATGCCAGCTCTTGTCGCAACTCGACGAAGATGAAATTGAGCTCTATGGCGTTTGGGCAGGCGATGGGGGGAAAGAACCCCTGATCCGCGAAGAGATTACGGTCAACGACATCCGCCGCGAGTTGTTCCGATTCAAAGAAGGCGGATTCTATCGCGTCAAACTTCGCTGATTCCCCCAACGCCCGGTCGCCTCAGCTCTAGATCTTCGGACTCGGGAAAGCGCAAAGCCTCTGCGAGCGAATTGCGAGCGTCTGCCCCACCGCAGGTGGCTACGGAATCAGAAACGCCCCCGGAATCCCACCATCGAGCGTCGCCAGAACCGTTCCATTCGCCTTCGCCAGTTGCACCAGATGCCCGTCCGTGGTTTGTGCCGGAGATTTGACCCACGCGGGAAGCTCGGAAATGTCGTTCCCATCCTTTATGAATTCGAGCGGCAGCTCTTTCCACAACTTCAGTTCCCGCAAAAGGGATTTTGCGTGCGCCACGTCCATGCCATAGCTTCGAACATTCCCAAGCACGCGAACAAA
>CAVXOO010000123.1:0-5587 GCA_963762945.1 uncultured Acidobacteriaceae bacterium
GATGAGTTTCTTGTACTTGACCAGCGCCAGGTCGGGCTCGATGCCGGTGGTGTCGCAATCCATCATGAAACCGATGGTGCCGGTGGGCGCGAGCACGGTGACCTGCGAATTGCGGTAACCGTAGCGCTCGCCGTAGAGCAGCGCCATGTCCCAGCACTCGCGGCTGGCGTCGAGCAGCGCTTCAAGCTGCGGCACCATGAAGGGCTCACCCGAGGCGCGCGACTTGCCGATGTTGTTCACTTCGGCGCGATGCATGCGGATGACGTCGAGGAATGGCTCGCGATTGACGTAGAAGCCGGGGCAGGCTCCGCCCTGATGCTCGACCGATGCGGTGAGCGGCGTGGCCGAGGCTATCGGCGCGCACTGCGCGGCAATGACCGCCGACTCGAGATACGCCTGGCCGCACATGATGGCCGTCATGACCGCGGCCAGATCGCGGCCGGCGGCGGAGTCGTAGGGCAGGCCGAAGGACATGAGCAGCGCGCCCAGGTTGGCGTAGCCCAGGCCGAGCGGACGGTAGTCGTGCGAGTTGCGCGCGATGGCCTCGGTGGGATAGCCGGAGTTGTCGACCAGGATCTCCATGGCCGTGATCAGCACCGAGATGGCGTGCCGATAGGCGGCGACGTCGAATGCGCCCGCGGGCGTGACGAAGCGCATCAGATTCAGGCTGGCCAGGTTGCAAGCCGAGTTGTCGAGGAACATGTACTCGCTGCACGGATTCGACGCATTGATGCGCGCCGTGTTCTTCGAGGTGTGCCACTTGTTGATGACGTCGTCGAATTGCATGCCGGGATCGCCGCAGAGCCACGTGCACCTGGCGATTCTCTGCATGATCTCGCGCGCCTTTAAGGTGTCAACCGGTTGGCCACCCTTGACTGTGCGAGTGTTGTAGACCCCGTCGGTCTCGTAGGCGTGCATGAATTCGTCGCTGACACGCACGGAGTTGTTGGCATTCTGATAGAAGATCGACGAGTAGGCTTCGGAGTCGGGGCCCGAACCATCGTAGCCGGCATGGATGAGGGTGAATGCCTTGGCCTCTTCGGAGGCTTTGCACTCGATGAAATCAACGATGTCGGGGTGATTGGCGTTGAGAATGGCCATCTTGGCTGCGCGGCGGGTTTTGCCGCCGCTCTTGATGACGCCGGCAAAGGCGTCGAGGCCGCGCATAAAACTGAGCGGACCGCTGGCCGTGCCGCCGCCAGTCACTGGCTCGCGGCTGGAGCGCAGCGAGCTGAAGTTGGTGCCGGTTCCCGATCCGTACTTGAAGAGCATGGCCTCGGTGCGCGCCAGTTCCATGATGCCCTCCATCGAATCATCGACGGAGTTGATGAAGCAGGCTGAGCACTGCGGGTTCTTGTAGCCGGTGGCCGAGTAGCGCACGCCGCCGGTCACCGGATCCCAGTGCCAGTTCTGGCCTTCCGCATCCGGCTCCAGCCGATCGCAGCCCACGTTGAACCATACCGGCGAGTTGAAGGCCGCCTTTTGCGTGAGCAGCATGTGGGCGAGCTCGTCGTGGAAGATGGCCGCATCGACGGGCGTGGCAAAGTAGCCGCCGGCGATGCCCCAGTCGCGGATGGTCTCGGCCACGCGACCGACCAGTTGGCGCACGCCGGTTTCGCGCTCCGGCGCGCCCATCCGCCCGTGCAGGTACTTGGAGGCCACAATATTGGTGGCCGTCATCGACCAGTCGGCAGGCACCTCCACATCCTTCTGCTCGAAGATGATGTTGCCCTTGGTGTCGGTGATGGCCGCGGTCCGGCGCTCCCACTGGAGCTCGTCGTAGGGCGAAACGCCTTCGGTCGAAAAACGGCGGGTAAAGGTCAGCCCCTGCTGCACGCGCACGACGGGTTGGAAGGCAGCGGTCGAAGTCTGAAGTTGAGCCTCGTTCATCTAAATCCTCTTCCTGGAACAAAAATCGGTGAAAAACCCTCGGTCCGGCGCCCGCGCCAGAGAAGGCAACACTCTATAAAGCCTTGAAAACGAACAGAAAACGGGAAGAATAAACGCCGCGAGTTTCAGGCTCGTCGCGGCTCTTTTCAGGCCCTTCTGGGCCGGTTCTTCGTTACAGTCCGATTACAGCCGCAGATGAAAAAATACCGCTGTCTGTGGTGCGTGTCAACAACAAACCACAATATCTTGTATTTTCTTGGTATTTCGCGCACCCGATCTCTAAACACCGGGGTTTGCCTGTGGAAAGCTCGAAACGGCCTTAGCTGGCGCGGGGCCGCGCGGTCCGTTTTGCATCAGGATCGGGGCAAACTGAAAGGCCCAGGCCCGATCCGCATACCACGATGTAAGCGTAGTCCTTCGCGGGGCGGCTCACAAGGCGCAGGAATGGTGCAGTTTTCCGGCAAAGCTGTGCGAATTGTGGAGATCGGGGGCCGTTCTCCCACCCAAACTTCCGGCTGCCGGGAATTCCAGACCGGCGAGGAGGGCGCGACAGGCCCGTCGGCGTCCTGCGCCATGTCCCAGGTCAGCATTGGACCAGCAATCGCAGCTGCCAAAAGGGTGAGCGCCAGATTGCGGGGAAGCGTTTTGTGAAAGCATGCTCCCCCAATCGTCGCGATCACGATGAGTTGGTTGGCGGCCCGATTTTCTCTCCGGTTTCCCAGGTCTCATAGTCGAGACCTGGGAAATCCGGCGGCTAGTGGCTCGCGCTAGAGAGTTTCAAGCTGTTGAACAATCCCGTTAGGCTTCCGGAGTATCCAAAGTAGATGATGACACTGCCGCCGGCCTTGTTTTGAACGTCGAGCTCCCTGGGAGCATCGACAGACTGGGGAAGGTTCGCATCGAGACCCAGAACGAAATTGCTGCTTCCCAAATTGATGAATCCTCCTATTTCCGGACGGAGGAGCGTTATGCGATTTTGCTGCTCGATCGCGTAGGACGACGCACCCTGGGTCTGTGGCGTGTAGCATGACGTGTTGGCTGGCTGGGTAGCGGTTGTCAACGTAACCGCTGGGTTACAGACAAGGCTCTGTAGGTTGCTGAATTTCCCTATTGTGATGTCCATCTGGGCGACGGTCTGGGGCGAGCTATCCTCGGAGCTATTGTAGTGCCGGAGTCCCATGCGCCACCCGCCTGAGAACTCGGTGTAAACCGGGGCAAACTGGGCCACGGCAGTTGTAGAGCCACTCGCGCCGCTACCTGCGGTGGCCGACGGGTTGAGCAGCGTATCGATTCCAGCTTTGATAACTGGCCCAGAGAAAATTTGATAACCGTTAATCTTCTGTCCGTCTCCTACCGTGAGAGCGGTCGCTCCCAGGACTCGCACGCTTTCCTGCGAAGAAAGAATGTTAAGTGTGCCACTGCTGGCAGTCGTCGTAGTACCAGTGGTGCTGGTGCCCGAGGGAGCAGTCACTGGAATAGAGCTGAAGCGGCCTGAAACCGAAGAAGTCCAATTCCAGTTCCATTTTCCCGAAACAGGAGGAAGCATCGAGAATGCCAAGCCGACGTCAACGTACTCGGCCCCTGTTGAAGAGCCGATGGAACCGCTCTCGTTGTTGATCATCGCACCGGCAGTATAAAAGGTGCGCACGTGGGCGTAAGGGTTGTTGGCGTCGCTTACGCTCACTAACTCCGAGTACACCGGCGGCGGTGCGGCGCCGCCTACGCTTGCCGCGGCGGTCTGCTCGATGCACAGCTGGCTCCCCGCCAGGGGCGGGTTCACCAGGATGATTGTGAAAGGCGCTGTGTCGCCTAGCTTTATGGAGTAGGTCGAAGAACTGTTCGTTCCGGAAGCTGTAATTGGAAGTATCACGCCCTCAGATTTTTTCACATAACTGCCGCAGTCTTTATCTTTATCCGACGTATCGAGCGTTCCCTTGAATTGAAATACCGAGACGGTGGCTCCGCTTGCACCATCGATTATCATGGTCTGATTGTCGCTCGATGGCGTTTCAAGAAAGACCGGCTTGGTGGGTTCGCTCGACTGCGCTGCGGGCACGCTGGAAGGCTTTAGCGGCGCTAAATCCGCCGTTTCCGAGAGCGCAACAGTCAAGTTGAGACTTGCTGTTTGGGCTCCGCCTGGCGTTGAATAGCCAATCGATTCCGAGAAACCGGGAGCCGCGCCATTCTGTTTTGCGCCAGAGGACTGAAAAGTATAAACGCCGCCCGAATAGCTAGCGGTAAATCCCCAGTCTGAAAGCTCAACGGCGCTCAGGGTAGGGGCGGCCGCGCCCGCAGGCAAGCTGGCAAGGATCGTGGCGTTGGCCCCGGATAGGACCGTGAGGTTGTTCGCCCCGTTGGCGAGCGCTAGGGGATGAGCCTCTTCGATGTCTACCGTGAAGCTCGACGAATAAGATTTTTTCGCATCGGTGTCTGTGATGTTGACGGTAAAACTCTGCACCCCTGTTGGAGTCTTGCCAAAGGTGCCCGTCAGCAGGCCACTATTGGAGATCGTTAGACTGCTTGGCACCTCGCCTCCAAGCGAATAGGAGAGATTCTTGCCAAGACTAGCGGCGATCGGGTCCCCGGCAGCAAACTTAAGCTGTACTCCGCCCGCCGGGAGTTGCTCTCCGACGAAAAGAAGGGGCGAAATTGCAGGCGCCGGAGCGGCAACAACTGCTGCCCCCTGCGCGGTCAAAACCCCGCAGCAGAACGGTGCTAGCAAGACAAGAGCAGCGGCATAGAACCTCGAAACACAAGTAGACGCAACCAAGGCAAACCTCCTTCAAGGGCCGAATGATCGGCGCAAGCGAAAGACACGTTTAGCTGCGCGACCGGAACCTGAACGGAAAGCCTCGGCGCGCGGATGTGGAATTTAGGGAAGCCCGTAGCTCTCGATAGACAGCAAAAATCAGCGTGCCCGATGAACCGGGGTTGGTTGGAGAATAGCCGCGAATCGCAGAAAGTCAAGTAATAAGCGATTGAAAAAGGACGGGGAGGCTTACGAAAGGACAGTGGTCCTAAGTAAGTAATCGGTATTACTAACTAAAAGATAACGGCGGGCGGGGCCGGCCATGAGAGGCATAAAACGAACCGGCCCCGCGTGCTGTTGCGCGCGGGGTCGGTTTGATTCGTAAAACAACAGTTCGTTGCTTCCAGGGCCGGGGCTACTTGCCCGACTGGGATTCGATCCTCATGCCGTAGAACGATTTGTGCACGAAGAACATCGAGACCAGCAGGAAGGCGACCGACAAGGAGCCGGCCAGCACCGGATTCTTGGCGCTCAGGGTCACGGCCAACTCGACCGCGAGCAGTCCGAAGAGGGTGGTGAACTTGATGACCGGGTTCATGGCCACCGAGGAGGTGTCCTTGAAGGGGTCGCCGACGGTATCGCCGATGACGGTGGCGTCGTGCAGCGGCGTGCCCTTCTGCTTCATGTTGACTTCGACGACCTTCTTCGCGTTATCCCATGCGCCGCCGGCATTGGCCATGAAGATGGCCTGGTACAAGCCGAAGATGGCGATCGAGATCAGGTAGCCGATGAACAGGAACGGCTCCATGAAGGCGAAGGCGAGGGTGGCGAAGAAGACGGCGAGGAAGATGTTGAACATGCCCTTCTGCGCGTACTTGGTGCAGATTTCGACCACCTTTTTGGAGTCGGTGACCGAGGCCTTTTCCACGCCTTCGAGCTTGATATTGG
>CAVXOO010000124.1:0-5295 GCA_963762945.1 uncultured Acidobacteriaceae bacterium
GGAGAGCGGGTTGGGGGGCAGCATGAAAACCGCAAACAGAAGCAGATCCAAGCGCGTTTCATAGACTCATCGATTCAGTCCTCGTAGGCAAAACCCCGGACAAGAGGATGAGCATCGTCCCTACGGGACTTCAGTTCTGGTATTGCGCTTGATTCCCCACGCTGAAGCGCGGGGCTAACGGATTTACGCCTGCGGCACGGGGCCCGGCTCACGCGACGGGCTGGCACAATGCGCGCAGCGCCTGGCGGCCAGCGGAATCTCGCTGAGGCACTCGGGGCACGGCTTGGTCACGGGCGCGGGCGGCGCCTGCTTAGTGATTTTCTTCACCATGTATCGCATCGGCAACACGATGGCAAAGTAAATGGATGCGGCTACCAGCAAAAAGTTGATGAGCGAGTTCAGCAGCTTGCCAATGTGGATTTCACCCGGCGCAATGTAGTTGGCCGGCAGCGGATTCGGCGGCGGCGCAACGTGGTGCAGCACCGGAACGTGAATCACCAAAGAAGAAAAGTCGGGCGCGCCGACCAGAGCGGCGATCGTTGGCGTGATGACATCGGCGGTGACGGATGCAGTGATCGCGCCGAACGCCGCGCCGATAATGACGGCGACTGCAAGGTCGACCACATTTCCGCGCAGAATGAAATCCCGAAACCCTTTGAGCATCACAGCCTCCTTGCGTGATTCAGCACGTGCCGCAGGCAAAAACGGAGAGTTCGCGCCGAGAGTTGCCCGGCACGACTGTCTCAGCCCATGCTACACGCCAGCACGTGGCCGATTGAACTGGCTGGATCGGTGACAATCTCGGTCGGCGCGCCTTTCGACCGGCGTCTCTACGGCACGGCCAGCAGAACCACGATCCCGGCCAGAATCATAAGGTCTGCATAAAGCAAAAGTAAGACACCCGCGTGGTAGAGGCTCCATTTGCGCTTGAGACAGCGGACCGTCTCCGCCATGCCCCATGCGGCCACAAGAAGCGCGAGGAGCTGCCAATCGGAGCCGTGCAGATTGTCGATCGACGGGAATCCGGCCAGGCGCAGGCTGGCGGCAAAAGCGCCCAGCGAAAGAAGAATGGCGCGCGCCAGGGATTTTTGCCGCAATCGGAAGATGTTCGATCGAAGGTGCACAAGCTTTCACTGTATCGCGGCCGGCACCCGGCAAACCGCCATAAACTCGGCTTCCCATTCCCACGAGCCCACACCCGGTGGCGATGGGGACGGTGTGAAGGGAAAAAGATGCGGCCTCGTTTACCATAATTGCAAACGGACGCAAACATGTGGCAGCTGTAAGAGTGGATCGGGCGATTGTGCGTTTGCGCGCACGCGCGATTGCAGTGAATCGATAATCTTCAAGTGGATTTATCGTAAGATCAAAGACGCACAAAGACGACCTTGGTTCTTAGGTGGAGCAAAAGATGGAAGTCAAAGGTGCAACCCTTTTATACACATTAGCCGGCCTGATGATCACCTTCGCGGGGTTTTCGGCGCTCTTGTTCGTCCTCCGGCAGGCCGCTGGAGCGAGGTTGTCGCGGCTTGACAGATACCTAGCAAAAACCGTGATGACGTACATTTTTGTATTGACGGCGGCAGCGCTCGTGCCAGTGCTACTTGCGCTCTACGACGTTCCGGAACAGTGGATTTGGCGAAGCTCCGCCGTGCTTTTTGCACTGCCGATGCTCTCTCTTCAGGTCACCTATCCGCTTCGGCGCCGCAAGGTGGCCGGCTCAGCCCCGCCGCCGGCAATCTTCGCGGTCTTCGTGGTCTTTGGTTCCGCTGTGACGCTGGCGATGCTTGTCTACGTCTTGGCAGGCCTCGAATACAGCGCCGCAGCCTACATCACGGCGCTGACAGTCAACTTCTTCACCGTCATCTTCGGCTTCGTGACCGCGCTCGACGTCATTATGCAACAGCCAAACGAAGTGCTGGAGCGGGCCGATGCGATTGACGATCGAGGGCGCGAGTAGCTTGGCCCTGCCGGTATGCGGCGGCGGCACGACCATGCCTGACTACTCCTAAGAAAAGAGGTCATGTGAACGCGCTGCGCTGCCGCAAGCTACGCCGCCTCTCGCCTGGCTAATCGCATCATCAACATTCCAGGGTGCAGGATATTTGACTCCACCTTGTAATATGATTGCGGTGATCTGAACATTCAGTGTCGATGCGGGGTTCCTGCGATGATCGCTGTGTATTCGTGTAAGAAAGCTGTGTCTCTCAGTCTGATTGCGCTGGCTATCTGGGCTTTTCAAAGAGAAAGCCGGGCTCAAGCTCTCAATCCAAGTGCAACTCCGGTTCAGGGCGTTCTGGTCGTGCCAGGAAGCGCTCCTTTTGAGCTAAAGGCCTGGATCGGGGACGGATCGGACCCCACAGTTGTGGCCACCGTCGAGATGGAGTGGATGGCCCCCGACCGTTGGAGGCGCACAATCCAATCCAAGGATTTCTCGCAGACAGTCATCGTGAGCGGCGATAAGGTTTCAGAGCAAGACTCCGATTTCTACTTTCCCCTGGGATTGGAAACTCTCGTTACTGCCATGGTCGATCCGCGGCCTATTGTCGCGGCAATTCGGCCCGGCGACCTAGTTCAAACGAAAGCAAACGGTGCATCGAAGGAATCCGGAGCGGTGTGTTTCGATGGCCCCGTGCGGGGATGCATGACGAGCCCGGGCGGACTGCGCGAAACTCTGGGTGCAGCGGGCCATTCCGTGGAGTTCATGGATTATCGAGACTTTCACGGCAAGAGAATCGCGCGGCGACTGGTCTACGAAGTATCCGTAGGGGATTTCATGTCCGCATCGGTGACCGAACTGAAGGAGTTGAAGGGTCCGAGCCCCGAATTATTAGCGGTTGATCATCCTACCGATCCTGCACAGCGTCTCCACGTTGTGACCCTCGATCAAACTGCGCTGATGAACCTGGCGACGGAGAAGCGGGAGATCGTTTGGCCCCAAGTGCTGGACGGCGCGACCACGGGGAAGGCGAGTTTTTACGTCTCCATTGATAAGACCGGAAAAATTCGCGAGGTTGAGCCGCTGCGGACAGATAATGAGCGCGCGAACGACTCGGCAATTCGCCAGATCATGCGCTGGAAGTTCAAACCGCCGGTCGTCGATGGGATTCCGGCGCAGGTGGAAGGGATTCTGACCTTCGATTTGAATACGCGCGAATTCGGCCCTAAGGAGCCGCTGAACGACGCAGAAGGGCGGAAGCTTGCGACCAGCATTGTCGATCCTGTTGTTCCCAATGGCTCCGTGCCTCAGGGAACAGTTTTCAAGATTGCGGTTGCGATCGATTCCGATGGAACCATCCTTGAGGAGATCGTTCTCGATGGGCCTTCGAAGCTATTCACGCCTTGCGATCGAGCATTGCACCAATGGCATTTTCAGCCGATTCTGGAAAATGGACAACCTCGTCCCTACCGCACACTTATTGAGTTTCGATTCTGAGTGAATTCGAACCAAATTTACGACTAATTATTCCTGGACAATGGTCACATCGCCGCCAATCCCTTTGATGACGACGCGGTTGCCGCCCGCCCCGACCTTGCCCTTGGCGTAAAGGTACTTGCGCGGCGAGCCGTGGCTATAATCCCAGTCGCTGCTTTCGGTGTGAGTCAGTCCGAATGGCTCGGTGATGCTCGGCTTGTGTCCGTTCTCTCTGGTGTAGGCGAGCTCGACGTCGATCTCCATGGGAAAGTCCTTGGGAACGATCAACTCCACTTGGCCGCCCATCGTGCTCAGGTCGATGTTGCGCGTCTTCACCGCCGAAGGAACCAGCCGGACGCTGAGATTTCCGCCCATGCTCGTCGCGTGAACGGAATCCCCGGCAGCCAAAATGCGGATATTTCCGCCCATCGTGGTGGCGTCGATGGCCCCGTCGGCCTTGCCTATGTCGATATTGCCGCCCATGGTTTTCAGCGTCGCGTAGGAACCGTCGTCCTTGAGGCGAATGGCGCCGCCCATCGTACTCAAAACCGCTCCGCCGGGCGCGTCCTCTACGTCGATATCGCCGCCCATCTTGGAGACGCGGACCGTACCCGAACCGTCTCTATATTCGCTCCCGTCGTCAAAGCCATACGAGCCGGGATGCCTGCCGCGGCATCCGGCCAGCGACAAGCTGGTCGCCGCAAATGCCAAACCACCGCAAAAAAGGAAGAGAGCGCGCAACCGGTTAGGCGTGCGCGGAAATCTTTCAAGGTTTTCCATTGGATCGCCCCCCATATCCCAATACGCAGTGGATGGAACCGGAGTTCCATTTTGCTTTACCGGCTTCGGCAATTTTGCACGCGATTGCGCCCGTTCAAAGGAAATACCGGCGCGTTTCTTCAGGGAAATTAGCGATGGTTCCGCCGCGCGCGGACGGCGACGGCAAGCTCAACCAGCAGCGCACGCGTTTCTTTCCAGTCGATGCAGGCGTCGGTGATGCTTTGGCCATAGACAAGATTGCTCAGCGGCTGGCCTTCGACGAGCTTTTGCGCGCCGGCGACGAGATTGCTTTCGATCATCACGCCGATAATCTTTGGGTTTCCAGCGGCAACTTGCGCGGCCACATCGCGGGCAACCGTGCTTTGGCGGCGATAGTCTTTGGCACTGTTGGCGTGGCTGCAATCGATCATGATGCGCGGCGCGATGCCGGCGCGTTCCATGAGCGCCGCGGCCTGGGCCACGGATTCGGCGGTGTAGTTGACGGAGTTGCGGCCGCCGCGCAGGATGATGTGGCAATCCGGATTCCCAGCCGTCACAAAGATCGCCGACTGCCCGTGATGCGTGTGGCCGAGAAAAGTGTGCGAGTCGCTGGAAATCCCGAGTGCGCCGCTGGGGTCGACGCATGGGTTGAAGACCTCGGCGCGAATCATGCAGGCTAAGGCAGTGTGGATAGCCCATACAGATGAGCATCATCTTCTGGGGCTGAAATTCGCTCGGCCGCTGAATACCGACGCAGAGGCGGTTCCGGGCAAGCGTTTGAGGAAAGTCGGGTCACCAGTGTGAAATGTTTTTCCTCTCTCTCACCCGTCTCATAATGGCACTTTAGTGCCATGCCGTTACTTAGCGCTTATGGGCTATGATCCCTCCAAGCCATTCATAAGTTGAGCGCTTAAGGTCAGACTAGCAAGGCGCCCAGCCTTCTTCCCCAGTTTGGTGCTTGGGATGCACTTTTAGTGCATGCGGATGAACACCCTCCGCAACGGGGCATTCACTCTTATGACCACACTTTCGGTAAGCTCTTTGCAGCAATCGTTGGGCGAGAATCCCCCTGATAACATCGTTTTGGCCACACTGAGGTGATGCAGGCAGTGCGTTCGCGG
>CAVXOO010000125.1:0-10172 GCA_963762945.1 uncultured Acidobacteriaceae bacterium
TTTCGATTTTCATCGGCGCGGAACCCAATACGGATTGGCTCTCCGGCGTTGTGGAGCGGGACGAGCGCGGATTCATTCTTACGGGAGCCGACCTGATACGCGACGGAAAGATGCCCAGGGGATGGCAGTTGGAGCGCAATCCGTATTGGGTGGAATCGAGCGTTCCCGGGGTCTTTGCGGCTGGCGATGTACGCCACGGTTCAGTGAAAAGGGTTGCATCAGGCGTGGGTGAAGGCTCGATTGCCGTGCAGTTCACTCATCAATATCTAAGTGAGGTGTAACTCGGATCGGAGTGAGGTGTAACTTGGCGCAGAATGCAACGAGTTCCGCAGTGAAAGTATCAATCGATGACCTGCGCAAGATAGAGGTCTTTGCGGACTTACCCAGCGAGCAGCTCGCCTGGCTAGCGGATCATCTTGATGTGCGGTATTTTCAGCCGGGAGAGATCATGGGCCGCGAAGGCGATCCTCTTGACAATCTTACTGTAATTCTCGAAGGAGAAGTTCAAATACAGAGGGGAAGCGGCGCCGATGAAATCAACTTTAGAGGTTTTGCCGGTCAAGTTACCGGCCTGCTCCCGTATTCGCGGCTGACACATTACAGCGGCACAGCCCGCGCGGTGCTTTCCTCGCGCGTCGCTTACCTGCACAGGAGATTCTTTCCCGAGATGCTGGAGCGCATGCCGTTGCTCGGCCAGCGATTGGTTTCCATCATGGCCGACCGCATCCGCGAGACCACGCGGATCGAAACCCAGCGCGATAAACTAGTGGCGCTTGGCAAGCTCTCCGCGGGTTTGGCGCATGAACTGAACAACCCAGCAGCCGCTGCCCAGAGAGCAACGGCAAGCCTTCGCGAGACGCTTGAAACCGTGCGCGAGGCGAGTATACGGTTGGCCCGCCACGCTTTGTCCGCTGAGCAACGAGAGACGATCACCCGCTTCGAGCGGGATGCTAAGTGCGCCTCCAGCATCGCCACGGATCCCCTGGCCCAGAGCGATCGCGAAGAGCGCATCACTACCTGGCTTGAAACGCGCAAGATGCCGGATGCCTGGAAGATTGCGCCGGCCATCGCCGACGCAGGCGTGGATATCCAGAAGTTAGAGAGTTTCGCGGGCCATGTTGGCGACGAGGTGTTGTGCGATGCACTTATCCGCATTGCGTCGCTGCTCACAATCGCCAAGCTGATCGACGAAATCGATGTTAGCACCAGGCGGATATCTTACCTTGTGCAGGCAATCAAAGAGTATTCATATATGGATCAGGCTGCGATGAAGGAAGTCGACCTTCATCAGGGACTCGAGAATACACTTACCATTCTGCATCACAAAACTAAGAACGGAATCACCGTGGTTCGCGATTACGACCAAGGCTTGCCGCAAATCTGCGCTTTCGGTGGCGAGCTCAATCAGATTTGGACGAACCTGATGGCCAATGCGATCGAGGCTATGCATGGGAAGGGCGAGCTGCGGGTGCGCACCGCGCGGGAGCTCGACCGCGTGCTGGTCGAAATTGGAGATAACGGGCCGGGAATCCCGCCCGAAGTGCTGCCGCGAATTTTTGAACCATTTTTCACGACCAAAGGCGTGGGTGAAGGAACTGGTCTAGGCCTGGATACGGTGGGCCGCATCGTCAGGAATCATCATGGCGAGATCCGCGTTTCTTCGCGCCCTGGCGACACTCGTTTCCAGGTGTATTTGCCACTAACTCAACCGAGAAGCACAGCCATTGGCACACCGCAAGAGGAAGACGATGCAGGAAACCTGCTCACATTTGGACCAGATACACAACCCGTCGCCTAAGACCGATGGGTGTGAAGAGTGCTTGCAGATGGGCGATACTTGGGTCCACCTGCGCCTCTGCGAAATCTGCGGCCACGTCGGCTGTTGCGATTCCTCGAAGAACCGGCACGCCACCAAGCACTTCAAAAAGACAAAACACCCCATCATGCGGTCTCTTGAACCGGGCGAAGATTGGGGATGGTGTTACGTTGACGAGATCATGATTGAACCGTTTTCTTGAAGGCGGGAGCAAGTTGGAATCGAGAAGGGAGGGTGGACGAAATGAGTGCGACGATAAGTCAACCAGATATTCGGGAGCAGCTTTTGTTGCGCCTGGCCGAATCGCGGTCGATCACTGACGACCTGTTTCGAATTGTGCGCGCGGACGCGCTTTACGACAGGCCCATTCCCGAAAGACACCGAATTGTTTTTTACATCGGCCACCTCGAGGCGTTCGACTGGAATCTGATCGCAGGTCACGCGCTCGGCCTCGATACCGATCACAAGGAGCTCGATCGCCTCTTTGCGTTTGGCATCGATCCGGTGGATGGCGGATTGCCACAAGACAAACCTTCCGACTGGCCGCGGCTGTCGGAAGTTAGCGCCTATAACCAGCGCGTCCGAAAAAGCATCGATAACATTCTATCGAGCCATTCTCAGGCTTCGGCGAGCCATTGGCAATACCCTCAGGAAGTTATCTTAAACGTCGCGATTGAGCATCGATTGATGCACGCCGAGACCCTGGCGTACATGCTGCACCAACTTAGTCTGGATAGGAAGATTGCGCCGCGCGGTTATCGCACCGTGAGTTCCGATCCGCCCATGCCGCCTATCGCTGCCCGGATGATCGATATCCCGGCAGGAAGCGCCACGCTGGGAATTCCGCGCGGTGGAGACGTGTTTGGCTGGGATAACGAATTTGGAGAGCAATCCGTCGAAGTGCCGTCCTTCGCAATTGACGCACACAAGGTCACGAACGGAGAGTTCCTGCAATTTGTGCGCGAGGGCGGATATGATGATCACCATTTCTGGAGCGCTGAGGATTGGGCCTGGATCAAGGAGCACGAGATTGACCATCCGCGCTTTTGGTTCAAGCGCCAGGGCCAGTGGTTCTATCGGGCAATGTTTGAGGAGCTGCCTTTGCCGCTCGACTGGCCGGTCTACGTCAGCTATGCGGAAGCCGCGGCCTACGCGCGTTTTCGTGGCATGTCCCTGCCCACAGAGGCGCAATTTCATCGCGCCGCTTATGGGACGCCGGAGGGTTCGGAGCGCAGGTATCCGTGGGGCGATGCGCCTCCCGATGCCAGCCGCGGCAACTTCGACTTCGAGCGTTGGGACCCAGTCGCAGTGGGGAGCTATCCCGATGGCCGGAGCGCTTTTGGGTTGGAGGAAGCTCTCGGCAACGGCTGGGAATGGACCGCGTCGTCCTTTGCGCCCTATCCGGGCTTTGCGCCGTTTCCGTTTTACCGCGGTTACTCGGCCGACTTCTTTGACGGGAAACATTTCGCGGTCAAAGGGGCTTCGCCACGCACTGCGGCGCCGATGTTGCGGCGTTCGTTCCGTAACTGGTTCCAGCCGCATTATCCGTTTGTTTACGCCTCTTTCCGCTGTGTGAATCACTAAGAATGGAGCCGAAATGCTGATCCGTGGCGACGCTGTGCTGTCTGTAAGCTCATTCGCAGAGGAAGTGCGAGATGGGTTAGGAAAGACTGGGCAAAAGGAGTTACCGTCGAAGTATCTTTACGACGACCTCGGCTCCGCTATGTTTGAAGCCATCACGCGGCTTCCCGAGTATGGGCTGACGAGGGCGGAAGAGCGAATTCTGCGGCGGCACTCGGACGACATAGCTGAGCACCTCAGCGCGCATGGCATGGTTGTTGAGCTTGGAAGCGGCAGCGGGCGAAAGGCGCGCCAGATACTCGAAGCACTGGCCCACCATAAGTCGATGACTTACTGTCCCATCGAAATATCGTCTTCCGCTTTGGTAAGTTGCGAGCGCGAACTCGACGATCTGGCGCAGGTGAGCATTCTGGGATTTGAGAGCGAGTACCTTGACGGCTTGAGCAAGGCTGTGGCTCGCCGCAAATCCGGCGATGCGGTTCTGGTGCTGTTTCTGGGCAGTTCGATTGGCAACTTCGATCGTGGGCCAGGCAGGGAGTTCCTGCGCAGGATTCGCTGTGCGCTTGAGCCTGGGGACATGCTGTTGCTCGGCACGGATCTTGAGAAACCTTTGACTCAACTGATTCCCGCCTACGATGACTCTCTCGGTGTAACCGGGGCCTTCAATCGCAACCTGCTGGCCCGCATTAACCGCGAGCTTGGAGGGGACTTCGACTTATCGCGATTTCAGCACGTAGCCCTCTACAACGCGCGCGAGCGGCGAGTGGAGATGCATCTTCGATCCACGGAAACCCAGACTGTCCGCATCGAAAACGCAGAGTTCACCTTTCTGTGCGATGAGACGATATTGACGGAGAGTTGCCATAAGTTTGGGAGGAACGAGCCCGCTGAAATGGCTCAACGCACCGGATTTATGTGCGTTGCGCAATGGGTGGACGTGGAATGGCCCTTCGCCGAAAGCCTTCTGGTTGCCGTTTAACGGTTACGATTCAGGCATCGATAACCTGACTTTTAGCCGGCTAGGATCAACGCGCGAAAGCGGCGGACGGACCGGCGGTTCGATCCGCCTCGTCCCCGAGGTCCATGGCTGCGATGAGACCGCTGTTCGTAGTAAATACGTGGATAACTTCGCTGTCCGATAGAACATCGCCTTTTCGCCCCATTGTCGAGTCCAATAGGCGCGGATCTCTTCTTTTCCTTGAACCCTGCCGCCCTCCGATGCCTTGGGCCAGCTCACGTCTTCGGTCATCAGCGCTAATGCACCGTCGATGTTCCGCTTGTTGAATGCGGAGTATGCCTGCTCGATGAGGGCCTTGGTGTTAGTCATACAACCTCCTATGTCGCTAGCTATACACTCAGGGCGTTAGTTATCCCGCCCGTTCGCATCGCTGAGGAACTCCGATCATTTTGACTCGCATGCCGCAACGACGGACTCATGCGCAGCATCATGCTTAATCTGGGGTTCCGTGAGCCAGCTGCTCGATCCACCCTGTCGCCGATTTCTTCGGTTCGCCCATGGCCGCATTCGACACTTCCTCCCACGCTTCCCATTCGGCCAGTCGCTCTCGATACGCGGCGCGTGCTCGGGGCAGAATCGAGTTGCCCAGTCCGAGTCGCAGCGGAGGATCGTCCGTGTCGACAAGTTTCAGGACGGCCTTTGCAGTCGCCTCCGGGTCGCCGCGTTCCATTCCGGCCAGACGCGTCAGAAACTGCCTCCGAAACTCCGCGTATGGTTCCAGGGCAACTGCGATCTCTGCGGATTTGCCAAAGTCGGTTGCGTAGGCTCCGGGCTCAACCAGCGTCACTTTGATGCCGAAGGGTCTCACCTCCTGCGCCAGCGATTCGTGCAGAGATTCCACTGCCCATTTTGTAGCGCAGTAAAAACCGATGAGGGGCAGCGACGTAATTCCAAGACCGCTGGAGACGCCGAGGATGTGACCGCTCCCTTGTTTCCGCAGCAGAGGAAGAGCCGATCGCAACACCCGAACCATGCCGAGGTAGTTCGCGTCGAACAAGTCACGTATCTGTTCGTCGCTCGCCTCCTCCGTAGCCGCGAACAAGCTCGTTCCGGCGTTGTTCACAAGAACATCCAGCCTGCCGAAATGCTTGAACGCCTGCTGAATGGCCTGGGACACTTGCTCCGAATTGGTTACGTCGAGGGCCAGGGGAAGGACGGCATCACCGAAGCGCGCCGTGAGGTCGGCGATGTCCGCCAGTTTACGCGCGGTTGCTGTAACCTGATCGCCTCGTGTAAGCGCGGCCTCGGCCCAGATGCGGCCGAAGCCGCGAGAAGCGCCGGTGATAATCCACGTCTTCTTCATATTGATTCCTCTCAAATTGGCTGCTTTGGGTTTGGCTTGTGCGCAGTGACCTTGCGCCTTCGTTTAGTCCTGCGTGTAGCGCATGTTTCCAAGATCGGTGAGAAGGGTGGGGCCAGTCGGGTTCCAGCCCAGCTCTGCCCGGGTCCGCGCACCGGACGTTTGAGCGTCCCGCCCAGCGAAGAACCCGAGGACGCCGAAACCCTGTTGAGCCTGTTCCGGCGAGATGGAAATGACCGGCACGTTTAGCCCGCGGCCGATGGCGGTGGCAATGTCTTTCAGCGGGACGCCCTCTTCTGCGACTGCGTGGTACCGAGCTCCCGCAGTGAACTTGTCCAGAGCGAGCCGGTCGAGCCGTGCGACATCTGTTACGTGCGCAGCGGGCCAGCGGCTGTGACCATCGCCGATGTACGCTGAGACTCCTTTCGCGCGGGCTATAGCAATCAGGGGAGTGATCAGGCCCTGCTTTTCCGTGTCGTGGACTTGCAGCAAGCGCATCACCGAGGCATGCACGCCGCGCTCCCAGAGTGCAATCGCAGTCACCCCGGATACGCGGGGAAGGGATGGAGAAGAAAGCGGCGGATCGTCCTCAGTGGCGGTGCGCGTTCTACAAAGCGGACGGAGTCGTCGAGCAATATTTCATCGTCGCCAACTTGCACAAGGGTTGGAGGGAGACAAGCCGAGCCGGCACGGAGCGGAGACGCGAGTGGATCGGAGGCATCGTGACGGTCCAGATACGACCGCACCAATTCGGCGGCTTGTGGTTTGGTGAAGTACGGGCCGGCCACCGCACGCGTCGACCAGCACGCACTGGACAGCGTGAGGTCTGTCACGGACGAAAACGCAACGCCGACGACGATCGCTTGCATGGCGGCCATTGCAGCGCTGTCGTGGCGTTGATCGGATGAAATACGGAGTAGGCTCCGATCATCTCTCGAGTCTCTTCAAGCGTCGCCTTCATGTGTTCCTCATGCGCAATCCGCATTTGGCTTGTATCGCGCATTGTATTTACTGGGCGACTTTCCGTTATAACTTCTCGCCGGTGAGTGCGATGGCGATTTGGGTTCGTCAATTTACTGAGGCCAGAGCGCCAAGCACTCATCAGCCTTTCCAGCCACCGCCGAGCGCACTATAGAGTTCGACGAGTGCAAGCGCTTCGCCCTGCTGCGCGTTGACCAGGCTCAATTCGGCAGCAAAGAGGTTTGAATCCGTGGTCAGCACTTCAAGATATCCCGTGGACCCGCCCTGGTATCGAAGACGTGCAAGCCGCGTTGCATCTCGCGCGGCCTCAACGAGCTTCTCCTGCTGCTCGCGGTAGGCACGCTGCTTGTTCAGCGCGATCAGCGCATTCGACACATCGCGAAAAGCGCTGTCAATGGTCCTTCGATAGTTAAGTACCATCTCTTCCTTGGTCTGCTCCGAGAGCTGAAGCTGTCCACGCAGTTTCCCGCCTTCAAAGAGCGGCTGTGTCAGCGAGCCGAGGCCGTAGATGGTTTTTCCGCCAGTGTCGAAGATACCTGAAAGGCTGTCGCCGCCGACTCCACCCGATGCACTGATCGATAAGTTCGGGAAGAACTGCGCGCGCGCCACGCCGATTTGCGCGTTGGCTGCGATCAGTTGCGCCTCGGCCTCTTCAATGTCAGGCCGTCTTTCCAGAAGCTGCGAGGGTATACCCACCGGAAGATCCTGCGGCGGAGGTGCAAGCGCGTTGGGGTCCTGGTGAACGATCGGTCCGGGGTTTTCTCCGAGCAACAGGGCAATGGCATTCTCCTGTTGTTGAATCTGCTCTTCGAGCTGGGGAATCTCCGAGGTCGCTGCGTAGAGCAGTTGCTCCGCTTGCCGGACATCTGAAAGCGGCACTGAACCTCCACTCTCCAGTTTCCGGGTGAGAGCGACCGAGTCCTGCCGGGCCTTCAGAGTTTCTTTGGTGATTTCAAGTTGCGCATCGAGTGCGCGAATCTGCAGATAAGCCGTGGCTACCTGCTCGACCAATGTAAGCCGCACCGCGCGCTCTGCCCAAGCCTGCGCCAGAAGTTGAGCGCGTGCCGCCTCGGTCTGTTTGCGGTAGAGGCCCCAGAAATCCGGCGTCCACGCAGCGGAAACGTTAAAAGACCCGTCAACCAAAGGATTGGGAAGTTGCGTGCCCAGCAAGGTTGGCAAGCTTGCGCCAATTCCTGTGCCGCCCACGGTAATGCTCGGAAACTGCTGTGAGCGTGCGATCCTCACTTGAGCCTGCTCTTCAAGGATGCGCCGCGCTGCAATCCGCAAGTCATAATTATTGGCGAGAGCCTTGCGAATCAATTCCTGTAACTCCGGTTCGCGATAAACCGCAGCCCATTGTTCATCGCCGAATGAGTTCTGAGCGTCGCTCGAGATCGGGGCATCGTCCGCTCCACGAAACGCAGGCGGCGCTGTGACATTGGGCCGTACGTATTTTGGACCGACGTTGCAACCGGCGAGAAGACCGGCCGTTACGGCTAAGAAGCTCAAGCGTAAAAGTCCTGGGTATCTCATCATGCCTGACCTCCCTCGGCTCTGGCGGGAGCGCCAATGGGATGGGCCGGCCTGCCTGACGGAACGCCGGGACCGCAGATTGAATCCATCGTGGTGCCTTCGCCGCCTCTGACGAAGCGATGCGAAAGATATTCCACCACAGCGAACGTGACCGGAATGAAGATCAAGCCAAGGATGGTGGATAGCGTCATGCCGCCGACAACGACTGTACCGAGAATCCGCCGGGAGGCAGCACCCGAGCCGCTCGCGGCCCACAAGGGCAAACAGCCGACAATGAAGGCCAGGGCGGTCATTACGATGGGGCGAAAACGCAGGCGGGCAGCGTCCAGGGCGGCATCGCAAATACTTTCGCCGCGTTCATAGTTCGTTTTTGCAAACTCGACGATCAAGATGGCGTTCTTGGCCGAGAGTCCAATGAGCATCACGAGCCCGATGGTCGCGAAGATGTCGTTTTCAAAGTGCCGGGCGTGCAGCGCGAGATATGCGCCCAGGATAGCGACAGGCGTGCTGAGCAGAACGCTGAAGGGCAAGCTCCAACTTTCATAGAGAGCCGCAAGAATCAGGAAGACAAATACCAGCGACAACCCGAACACGGCCCACGAGGGAACGCCTTTCTCCGCTTGCTGCTCCTGGAAGGACATTCCGGAATAATCAAAGCCTGCGCCCGGCGGCATGGTTTCGTGGAAGACCTCTTCAAGCGCCTTCCGCACCTGGCCGGAGCTGTAACCGGGCGCGCCTGTAATGTTCAGCTGCGCAGCATTGAATTCGTTAAATCTGTAAATGAACTCGGGTCCCGTGGTCCGGCTGACTTTGACAAGTGAGTTGAGCGGCACCTGGCTTCCGTTGGCGCTGCGCACGTAAAACTGGTCGATGTTATCGATGTTCGTTCGCGACGAGCCGTCAGCTTCAACATAGGTCTGCCACTGCCGGCCGAATCGGTTGAAGTAATTCACGAGATATCCGCCCATGAAGGTTTGCATGGTGGTGTAGATATTGCCGAGGTCCACTTGCTGCTGGAGAGCTTTCTCCTTGTCGACGTCGGCGTAGAGCTGGGGAACGGCAGGCTGGTAGGACGGAATGGCCGCTGCAATCTCAGGGCGCTTTGAAATGGCGCCGAGAAATGTGAAGACGTTTTTCGTCAGAATCGTCGGATCGTCTGAACCCGAGCGGTCTTCGAGAATCATGGTGACACCGCCGGAAGTTCCGATGCCGGGAATGGACGGCGGCGGGAACGCGAAGGCGATGCCGTCCGGGTTTCCCGCAAGCTGCTTCTGCAGGTTGCTCTGGATGTACTCGAGTTGCTGTTCTTTGCTCTTGCGGACCGCCCACGGTTTGAGGCTTACGAAGAAGAATCCCGAGTTGGTGCTCTGCACCTGGGTCAGCAGCGAGAAGTCGTTGACCGCGATGACTCCTTCGATGCCGGGAGTCTTCAACAGAGCGTCGCTGATTCTCTGCTCCGCGGCATCGGTGCGTTGCGCCGACGCGCCGTCGGGAAGTTGCAGCGCCAGGAACATGTAACCCTGATCTTCAGTGGGAATGAATCCGCCGGGAAAACTGCTGCCCAGAAACACTGCGATCACGCCCACCAGGACGAGGCCAAGCATGGCGAAAGTCGATTTGTGAATGAGAAGGCGCGAAGTATTTACAAAACCATCCGTAGTGCGCCCGAAGAACTTGTTGAATCGACCAAATCCCCTTGCGAGCAAACTCTTCTTGCGAGCTTCTTCTCTTGGTTTGAGAAGCAGCGAGGCCAGGGCCGGCGAGAGTGTGAGCGCGTTGAAGGCGGAGATCAAAACTGAAATCGCAATGGTGACGGCGAACTGCTGATACATGCGACCGGTGATTCCGGGAATCGCGGCAGTCGGAATGAAGACGGCTGCAAGGATGAGCGCGATGGCGACGACGGGGCCTCCCACCTCCTGCATGGCTTTTTCGGTTGCCGC
>CAVXOO010000126.1:0-7505 GCA_963762945.1 uncultured Acidobacteriaceae bacterium
TATGTTTATGTACGTGTCTCGACTTCATTCGTGTGTTGCCTTAAGCTTATCCACTCCATCGGATGCGCGGAACACGCGTATATCGAGTCGGCCTGTTCCCGAAAGCCGCAGGGCCGTATCCTGCCACCACACTTCCGGCGACGTGTCCGCGGTGGGACTCATGTCCCTCGTGAATACGTTCGCCCAAGGCCGGAACTGGCTGCTCGCGGTTGGTGCCGAGATCCGAGTCCGGGAGGCCCTGGAGGATGCCAGCGTCGTGCTCGTCTGCGTCTGAAGGTCGCGGACGATTTCCGCAGTGGTGTACCAGTCAAACTGCACAACGATATCGGAACGGCCTACGGTGCTGACCGCGAACTCCACACCCTGAGTTTCCTCTGGCGCCTGAGTATTCCAACCAGGCCCGGAACTGCCGCCGGTAAGCTTGGTCGTCCCGCGAACGCGCCAGGCCTCGGCAGCCAGACTGGGATCGGTTCCTCCCGTTGTGCCGGTCAGGTCATCCTTGTTTGTGCTGCCGGTGTACTCGCACGCCGCTCCGGTGCAGGTCGGCGAGGGGCCTTTAAAGCTATTGGTCATTCCCAGCGCAGTCGCGGTGCCGGCGCCGATATTCGGTGTGGGCGAGCTGCTGGTCCCGCCTGCAAGCTCCATCTCCCACTGAGCGATGATGTCCGAAGCTGGGATGGCGCTGGTTCCGGGAGGGCCGAACTCGGTGTTGAGCGGCAACCCGTTAAGCGGCGAGCCGGCCTTCGGCGTGAGGGTGTGTACAAGCAAGCCGTCGCTGTCAACGTGGCCATTGCGCCGGTCCAAGGCATAGAGGAATCCAGCGCCGGCGAAGTTGATGACGTACGGATGCCCAATGCCATCGTCGTTTCCGTTGCCGTTCTTATCGGTCGCGGGGCAGACCTGATTGAGGTTTTCGATCTGTTCCTCGAAGGTCCAGGTCTGGCCGCCGTCGGAAGAGACGGCTGCCACGATCGCCTCGTTCACATTGCGCGGCCGGTAATCGAAATAGCCCTGCAGGTTGAGCCCGCTGCCAGCCACGAAGGGAAAGTAGTAAGGCGACGTGGGATTCACAGTCGCCGGAGAGTTGAGAATGGGCACACCGTTGGAGCAGTACGGAATTGTGCCGTCGAACGGGCCGCCCACGGTGGTGGTGCCAGCGACTTCGGTGTATGGGCCGCCCTGCACGAGCGTCCAGGGACCGCCGGCGATGGTGGTTTGGGTTGCAGGGGTTGTCGTAGTCCATGTGACTTGAGAGTTGATGGCCGGAACGAACACGGCCGCGCATACTCCCAGGATGAGGAGTCGAATGTTTTTCATGGTCCGATGTTCCTTTCGGGGTCTTAAGCGGTTTTGTGGACGCGCTTGCGTCGTGACAGCAGGAAACCTACCAATCCGATCGATCCACTGCCTAACAGCAGGAGACTGTCCGGTTCGGGCGAGACCGAAATGTTGAGCGTCAGCGAACCGGCATTGACGGCAAATGGGCCGTTCTGGACGGCGGAAAGATCGAGCGATCCGCTGGCGAAATCGGCGGCGAGGGTCGAGAGATCGCTTTTGGTGAAGGTATAACTCCACGCTGTGGGAGACGAACCCGTGTCGCAGGGCGCTGCGAAAGTTAGGCCGTCATCGCATGTGGCTACTTCGATGGCCCCGTTGTCTACAAATAGATCGGCTGGTGCGCTGGTCGTGGTGGTGCCCGCAACGTCCTCATTTCCAAAAGTGCCGGAGACGGTGGCTCCGACCACGACATCGCCTGCGGGAACTGAAAACGTGAAGTCGCCGAGGGAATTCGTGGATGGAAAGGGGCCGAAACTGGGCGTCCCGTCATAGTTGGGAATGGTGGCAACGATATCGGCATGTGCGCGGGGGGAAAAGCCGAGCACGAGCGCCGACGCAAGGATGAGAGTCGGACAACACTTGCTGAAAATGAGGTTTTGCCTCATAGATTGACCTCCGTCCCTCGCATCGTATCTTTCAAAACTGCGGGCTTGTGTTAATTTTTGGCGACAACCGGCAGGGACGCGCTGAATGCGCAACTGCAAGAGTGGAGTTGCATCGGCCTTAGAGAGTTTCTTGCACTTTTATCACCAGGCAGGCGACGGTGTCCTCGCCTTTCAGCAGCATTTGATGCGGCGTGCCGGCGGGCACGTGGGCCACGTCGCCCGGCCGCAGATTCTGCTCGGTGCCGCCATCGATCGACGCGCCACGCGTCTCCCCGGGCGCGACCGTGCGCGCGCCGGCGACCCTACCGCCCGTCACCAGCGTGGCGGCTCCGGAGAGCACGACGAAGAGATCCGCGAACTCCTCGTGCACCTCTGCCTCGCCGCTGCGGCTGCGGAAGGAGAGCATGGCGGCATGCTGAGGATACTCCTTGAGCGTTTCGGAGGCCGAACCGTCACCGTACTTCGCCATCTGGCGCAGATACGCGGCCCGCTCCAGCAGTACCGCATGCGACCAGTGATCGACGGAGCTTTTCGGCTTCAGTGGCGACGGCCCAATCTCGTCGAGCGAAAAATCTTTGAGAATTGCCTTTTCAATTGGCTCCATGATTTTCCTCTATGCGATCGAAATGCGGCGCGCAAAGCCCTGCCAGCGTGCGCGCCCGCTTGAAAACGCTCAAGAGCATGGCGCGTGTCAATTTGCCGGTGTTGGTATTTTGCAACGAGGGATGATAGCTGGCGATGGCGACGAGTCCACTCGGCAATGTGTACTCGGCTGCGTGCGCGAAGACGAAATCCGCGCGCTTGAGCGAGTGCCCCAGCCGCAACTCGTGCGCGAGAAGGCCGTCAAATGCGATGCGGCCCAGGCACACCACTACGCGCAATTCCGTAAGCAGCTTTATCTCAAGATCGAGCCAAGGTGCGCAATTGCGCAACTCTTCGGGCGTGGGCTTGTTGCCGGGCGGAGCACAGCGCGCGACAGAGGTAATCCAGAGACCGCTGAGCTTCATGCCGTCGTCGCGCGAAGTCGCTTTGGGCTGCGACGCAAATCCGGTTGCGTGCAGAACCGGATACAAAAAATCGCCCGAGCCGTCGCCGGTGAACGGCCTTCCGGTGCGATTGGAGCCGTGTGCTCCCGGCGCCAGCCCCAGCGCCAGCACGCGCGCTTTTCGATCGCCGAATGAGGGCACGGGACGGCCCCAGTATTCGTGATCGGCGTAGGCGCGGCGACGCTTCAAGGCAACTTCGGCGCAGTGTGCGCGCAGCCGCGGGCACAGTTCGCACGCCACAATGCGCGCATTCAATGCCTGAAGAGTTGCGGGACCGGTCATGAGGGCATTTTACCTGCGCGCGATTGCGGCATGCGGCGTCGCGGCGGCCTACGCATTTTCGCTTCAATCGCCTGAGTCATCTGTGTGCCATACTGATTCTGTCTTTGCGCATGATGTGAAGCGGGGAACGAGGAAAGTGGACGGCCAACCCAACCCGGATTTCTTGCGCCGCGCGATTCAGCAGGCCACCGAGAATGTTGTCTCGGGTGCTGGCGGTCCGTTCGCGGCAATCGTGGTGCGCGACGGCAGGATTGTGGGTGAAGGTGTCAACTCCGTGACGGCGACTTGCGATCCGACGGCACATGCCGAGGTGAACGCGATCCGCGCCGCCGCCAAAGCGCTGGGAACCTTTACGCTGGCTGGCTGCGAGCTTTACACCAGTTGCGAGCCGTGCCCCATGTGCCTGGCGGCCGCGTATTGGGCGCGGGTTGATGCCGTGTATTTCGGGGCCAGCGCCGCCGATGCGGCCCGCGCGGGATTCGACGATGCGTTTCTGTATAAGGAGTTCCGTAAGGACTCTGGCGAACGCAGGCTCCGCGCAATGCAGTTGCTCCAAGACGAGGCGTGGGCCAGCTTCGACGCGTGGATGGCCTCGCCGAGCAAAATCGAATACTAATTGGGGAGAGCCCGCATGAGCACTGCTGCCACTCCGGTCCTGCACATCGGCGCGAAGCCGCTGCTGGTTCGCCGCGCTGCGGTGCTGGGCGCGGGAACCATGGGCTCACGCATCGCCGCACACCTGGCCAACGCCGGAATCCCAACGCTTTTGCTTGACCTGCCTGCAAAGGTCGGAAGCGCGGAGCGGGCTCCTGCCGTCGCCGCTCTCGAAACGCTTGCCAAAGCCAAGCCTACTGCCTTCTTTGAGCCTTCGCTCGGCCGCCTGATTACGCCCGGCACTTTCGATGAGGACCTGGCCAAGCTCGCCGAGTGCGACTGGGTGGTCGAGGCGGTGGCAGAGAATCTCGAAATCAAGACCGCGTTGCTCACGCGCGTTGTGCCGCACCTCGCGCCGCACGCCGTCCTCACCACCAACACCTCCGGCTTGCCCATCGCGCGCATTGCCGCCGCCGTTCCCGGCCTGCGCGGCCGTTTCTTCGGCACGCACTTCTTCAATCCACCACGCTACATGCGTCTTGTCGAAGTGATTCCTACGCCCGAGTCCGATTCTGCGCTGGTGGCTGCATTCTCCGCCTTTGCCGATCGCATGCTCGGCAAGCAAGTGGTCTTTGCACACGACACGCCGAACTTTATCGCCAACCGCATCGGCATTGCGGTCATGTTCAACGCCGCGAATCTGATGCTGGAGCAGGGACTCACAATTGAAGAGATCGACGCACTGACCGGCCCGGCCCTCGGCTGGCCGCGCACTGGAACTTTTCGCCTTGCCGATCTCGTGGGCATCGATGTTCTGGCGCACGTTGCCGCGAATTTTTCTGAAGGGGTGAGCGGGGGCAAGTTCGCGCCAGTGCTCGAAGAGGCTCGTGAAGCGCGGGTGGCTCGGAGACAAATCGGGCCAGGGATTTTACAAGAAAATTCGCGGCGCCGATGGTAAAGACGAGCGGATGGTTCTCGATCTTGCGACCTTCGATTACCGGCCTGTCGCGAAGCCAGCACTGCCCGCGCTCGAGATGGCGAAAAACGCCGCCACGCTCGCCGAGCGACTGGGCCTGCTGCTGGCGAACGATCCGGCGCGAGACAAGGCCGCGGCTTTCTTGTGGCCGTTTCTGGCCTCGCTTTGGAATTTTGCCGCCGAGCGCATTGGAGAGGTCGCAGACGACGCGCCGTCGATCGACGCCGCCATGCGCGCCGGCTTTAACTGGGAGATGGGCCCCTTTGAGATGTGGGATGCGGCGGGGGTTGCCGAAACCGTGAGTCGCATGAAGACTTTGGGTCTTCCCATCTCCGCGCCGGCGCAGAATCTTCTGGCCGCCGGACGCACAAGTTGGTATGCGCCGGACAAGGACGCGTGCTTCCAGCCGGCGACGGGGCAGATGGTCGCCATTCCCGCAATTCCAGGTCACGCACGCGTGGCCGATTTCCGGCGCGCAAATGGTGTGGTTCGCTCGAATCCCGGCGCTTCGCTTGTCGATCTCGGCGACGGCATCGGTTGCATTGAGCTGCATCCGCTGAAGAACGCCATCGGCGGCGACGTTCTGGCCATGATTGCTTCGGTCCTCAATCCTTCGAGCGATTCCGTGCGCGATTTTGCCGGTTTTGTGATTACGGGCGACCGGGAAAACTTTTCCGTGGGCGCAAATCTGCTGCAGCTTCTGCTGGCCGCGCAGGAGGGTGAGTGGGACGATCTGGCGCTCGTGATTCGCCAGTTCCAGCAGATGACGGCGGCCATTAAATTCTGTCCGCGGCCGGTGGTGGCTGCGCCCTTTGGACTCACGCTGGGCGGCGGCGCGGAGATTTGTCTGCACGCGGCGCGACGTCAACCGCACGCGGAGACCTACATGGGTCTGGTGGAAGCGGGTGTGGGACTGATCCCTGCAGGCGGAGGGACGAAGGAGATGTTGCTGCGCGCGCTTGACGCGGCCGCGGCCCTTGCGCCGCCAGATCCACGCGATCCGCCTTCGCGCTTCGCACAATCGGGCGAGTTTGCCACGGCGCTCAAACGCGCGCTTGAAACTGTCGCCATGGCCAAGGTTTCCACGTCGGCCGCGGAGGCTCGCTCGCTGGGCCTGCTCTCTCAAGCCGATCGCATCAGCATGAACCGCGAGCGCCTGCTCGTCGACGCCAAAGCGCAGGCCGCCGTGCTGGCTGAAACCGGCTACGCCCCGCCGCAGCCGCGCACGCAAATCCCGGCTGCGGGGGCGGCTGCATTGGCCACGCTTGAGACGGGCATATATCTGATGGGCGAGGCTGGCTACGCTTCAGAGCACGACCAGAAGGTTGCGCGCTGGGTGGCGTACATTCTCTGTGGCGGGCGCATTACGGCGGGCACGCTGGTTAGTGAGCAATATTTTCTCGATCTTGAGCGCGAGGCGTTTCTCTCGCTTTGCGGCGAGCGGAAAACGCAGGAGCGGATTGCGCACACGCTCAAAACCGGCAAGCCGCTGCGAAATTAATTCGCTCGCGAACTTCGCAGTTGCGATTCTGCGATACTCTGCTTAGAGTGCTCGAGAGAGTTTTTTGATGATTTGCACGCGTTTCAAATCGGGGCTTGCGCTGGTTGCGCTGTTTCTTTTTTGTTGCCCCTCGTGGATTCGACCGCAGGATGCGGTCACCGACCCGCTCAATGAATCTGGCCAGGTGACGGTTGACGGCCGGCCAACTCCTTATCTCATCCGGCATCTGCCGGTGAATGCATTTCCGCAACTCCCGGCTGCTGTCGGGGACGCGCTCACGCGCCGCGGCTGCCTGATTCCTCAGACCTACGAAGCACGTCAGCCGGAAAACATCGTGAATGCGAGCTTTGAGCGCCACGGCTCGTCCGACTGGGCGGTGCTTTGTTCGGTCGATGGCAGGGTTTCGCTGCTGGTTTTTTTCGCGGGCCGCGACGATCCCATGGTGCTGGTCACGTCGGCGGAGACCGATCGGCTGCAAGCCCACGGCGCGGCGAATGTGCTTGGATTCAACTGGGCCATCGATCCCGCGTCGCCGGATGCGGTGCACCTGGCGCAGCTCGGCATGCGCCATCCGCCGCCGCGCCTCGATCACGATGCCCTGGCCGATTCCGCGATCGAGCAGAAGACGATTTATCGCGTGTACACGAAAGGCGCCTGGACGGTCGTCGATACGCGGGATTGACAGGTGTGTAGCTTGACCTCTACGCGTCCAGCCATCTAACAATGAACCAGCAGCGCCGCAGCTTGCTGTTCGCGATCCGCTGTTTGCTGTTCGCGATCCCCGGAGCCATCGATGCCTGAAGCCGTACTTGTTGCCGCCGTTCGCACGCCTGTGGGCCGGGCTCCGAAAGGCGCGCTCTCCACGACCCGCCCCGACGACCTTGCGGCACTGGCCGTGGGCAAGGCTTTGGAGAAGGTTCCTGGGATAGGCAAGAACGAAATCGACGACGTGATTCTTGGCTGCGCGCAGCCGGAGGGTGAGCAGGGCTTCAACATTGCGCGCATGGCGGCGTTGAGGGCGGGGCTGCCGGTGGAGATTCCCGGCGCTACCGTCAATCGCCTTTGCGCGTCGGGACTCGAAGCCATCGCGATTGCCGATCAGCGCATTCGTGCGGGCGTCGCGCAGGTGATTGTTGCCGGCGGCGCGGAATCCAGTGAAAAAG
>CAVXOO010000127.1:0-6825 GCA_963762945.1 uncultured Acidobacteriaceae bacterium
TGATGCCGGCGGCGTGCATGACCATGTACGCTGTGCCGATGGAAACGACGACGCCGATAATGGTGGCCCAGCGCCCCACGGTTACGTAGTGCTCGTCCTTGGCTTTCTTGACGATCAGCGGCTGGTAGATATCGTAAGTCCACACTGCGGAAAAGGCGCTTACGTTGCCCGCCATGCCGCTCATGAATCCGGCGATCAGCGCGGTGATGCCGAGGCCGAGCAGGCCGGGGCCAAGATAACGCACCATCATCAGGGGGAGCACTTCGTTGTAACTGTGCAATCCCGAACCCGGCTTGGCGAGGTTTTCTCCGACGAGGTGCAAGAGGCTGCCGTCGGGATTTTGCAGCACCACGAGGGCCAGCAGGCCAGGCAGAATCACGATGAAGGGCACGGCCATTTTGAAGAACGAGCCAATGACGGGAGCCAGACGCGCGGAGCGAAGATTGTTGGCGGCGAGGACGCGCTGCACGACGAGAAAGTCGGTGGTCCAGTAGCCGCAACTGATGGCGAAACCGAGGCCAAAGACAATGCCCGTCCAGTGAATGCCCATGGGATTGTCGGCAAAGTGGCCCAGGCTGCGCCACATGTGCGTGTAGTCGCCGGCGGGGGTTAATCCGGTCTGAATGTTGGTAGCCAGACGAGCTTTGAAGCCGGTCCAACCGCCGGTTTCGATGAGGCCCAGAATCGGCACCAGCAGCGCGCCACCCCAGATGAGGATGAACTGCAAAACTTCATTGAAGATGGCGGAACGCAGGCCGCCCAGCGCGACATAGATGGCAACGGCCACGGAGGAGACGATGATGGAAAAGTTCATGTCCCAGCCGAGCACTACCTTCATCACTTCGGCCATGGCAAACATGTTGACGCCGCTCATGAGGACGGTCATGAAGGCAAAGGAAACCGCTGAGACGATGCGCGCGCCTTCACCGTAGCGCAGTTTCAGGTATCCAGGAACGGAATGGGTTTTGCAGACGTAATAGAACGGCATCATGACCATGCCGAGGAAGAGCATGGCGGGAATGGCGCCGACCCAGTACCAGTGGGCGGCAAGTATGCCGTATTCGTTGGCCGAACCGGCCCAGCCCATCAATTCGAGCGAGCCGAGGTTGGCGCTGACAAAGCTCAGGCCGGCGATCCAGGCGGTCATTTCGCGTCCGGCCATGAAGAACTCTTCGCTGGTGTTGGATTGGCGCTTGAGATAGAAGCCGATCCAGAGGACCATGACGAAATAGAGCGCGATCACAGCCAAGTCGAGGAAGCGCAGACGCGCCAGCGGTTCCGTGCTGAAGACGAACGCGGCCGGCAGGCAGCCCGGGAAACCGGCAGCGAAGAAACCAGAGAGCGAAGCGAACATGAGCGTCACCAGAAAAGGCGAGAATGCGTCCGTGGAGGCATCAGACGTCCGCCCTTAAGTAAATTGGTTTACTCGCGCAGTTGTCAAGCGGACTCGAGCGCCTGCGCGGGAGAGAATCACCGGCCCCTGGCCCTCCTTTGGCCGAAGCTGCGAAGACGGAAGAAAGCGGCGGGCAGAGGCAGTGAAATCGTTTACTTTGCGAAGTCTAACATGACGCCCCAGATCCGCCTGTGATCTGCTACCGGCTCTATATTTCTTGCCGCCGGCGACTCAGGAAGGTAGGGCGACTTGGTTGTGGGCGGCGACATGATTGTGGTTGTGGGGCTTGTCGCGCATCAAGCCTTCGCCCTTGGTGAGCCAGGCGACGCCGAAGGCGCAAAGCGCGAGGGATTCGCACCAGAAGAGCCAGGGGCTGGGGTGACGCCGCTCCAGGAGCGACCTGATCGCGAGAGCGACGATCGCGATCATGCAGGCGACCATGATGAGGCCGCTGGTGGCGTAGATGCGATTTCTATCCCTCTTGCGCGGGGTCAAATGTTTTTCCGGCGAGGATTTGCGAAAGAGAAAAATGCAGATGTAGGCCAGGACGAAAAACATCAGCGCGGCGAATGCGGTGTGAATGAAACCGAATACGAGATCCTGCTGGGTGTAGTAGCTGCCGCGGGGATTGAATACCGGGCAAAGCGCCACGCCCAAAGCGCAGGCTCCGGCCAGGTAGCCGGAGATCTCGTCGCGCAGGTCGTATCCGCGGGAGCAGGCGAGGAAACCGCCGATGGCGCAGAGGCTGCCCACGTAGTAGTCGCGCATGGGAGTGTAGTAGTAGTCGCTGATGGAGCGCTGCAGGAGCGGATGCGGGATGTGATGACCGGGCCCGAGAAGAGCGGCGAGGATGGAGCCAGCGGCGAGGCCGAAGGGAAGAAGGATTGCGATGAGGCCCACCATGCGGCGCATGGTGTAGTACGAGAGGACCACAGGATTCTTCGACGTGCTGCGCGGCAACATGACTCCCTCTGCGGAGGAGTTCCCCGGAAAGAAGAAGGATAGCGCAGTTGGGAGGGCTTTCGCGCGGTTCCGGCGGCGGCGCATCCGCCCTGGTTCCAATGCAGGAGCGCGTCCGGTGTAATTTCCCGCATTTGTAACGGGAATCGCGTCGCCCCTGCACGTTGGCTTGAAACGCTGCGCTTGGGCCGCGCCGTCTACTGGTTTGCGGCCACTTCGTGCAGCCAGTTGGGGGCCTTCAGCAGTTCGCGGGGACGGGGGCCGTCGGCTGCGCCTACGAGGCCGTCGCGCTCCATTAAATCGATGAGGTGCGCGGCGCGGCCGTAGCCGATGCGCAACCGACGCTGCAGGAGCGACGTGGATGCTTTGCCGAATTCGAAGACCAGGCGCACCGCGTCGTCGAACATGGGATCGTCGTCGCTGGCCTCGCCGCTTTCGCCTTCCATGGAGGCACGCTCGTCCTTTGGAGATTCGAGGAAGCCCTCGACATACTCGGCGGTGCCCTGATTCTTCCAGAACTCGACCACCGCGGCCGTCTCTTTTTCGCTGACATAGGGCGCGTGGAGTCGCATGAGGCGGCTGGTGCCCGGCGGCAGGAAGAGCAGGTCGCCGCGGCCCAGAAGAGCCTCGGCGCCATTGGTATCGAGAATGGTGCGCGAATCGACTTTGGTCGCGAGGCGGAAGCTGATGCGCGTGGGAATGTTGGCCTTGATGAGACCGGTGATGACGTCCACGCTCGGGCGCTGCGTGGCCAGGATGAGATGAATGCCGACGGCGCGCGCCATCTGCGCCAGGCGCGTCACGCGACTCTTCAACGTTCGCGCGGTCGAGCATCATCAGGTCTGCCAACTCGTCAATGATGATGATGATGTAGGGCAGCGGGTTCTCTTCGTTCTGCCCGGACTCTCCTGCAAAGAGCGAAAGAGTGGAACTCTCAAAGAGTTTGTTGTACTGGTCGATGTTGCGCACGCTGCGCGAGGCCAGCAGCTTCAGCCGCCGTTCCATCTCCCGCACGGCATTGCGCAACGCATTCGCGGCCAGCTTCGGCTCGGTGATGATCGGCGTGAAGAGATGCGGAACGCCCTCGTACATGCCCAACTCCACGCGCTTGGGATCGACCAGGATGAGCCGCACCTGCTGCGGCGTGGTGCGATAGAGCAGGCTCATGATCATGGCATTAATCGCCACCGATTTGCCCGAGCCCGTGGATCCGGCGATGAGCACGTGCGGCATCGACGCCAGATCGGCGGTCACGATGCGGCCGTTGATGTCTTTGCCCATGGAGAGCGTGAGCCGCGAGCGCGCGCGGGCGAAGGTCTCGCTCTCGATTACGTCGCGCAGGTGAATGGTTTCTTTCTCGTGGTTCGGCACCTGAATGCCGACCGTGCTTTTGCCGGGCATGCGCTCGATCAAAATGCTTTCCGCGCGCATGGCCAGGCACAGATCGTCGGCCAGGCCGGTGACGCGCGAGTATTTCACGCCGGCTTCGGGCTTGAACTCGAAGGTCGTGACCATGGGCCCGGGATTGATCTGCACCACCTGGCCGCGCACGTCGAACTCGGCGCATTTCTCCACCAGAATTTGCGCCTCTTCGCGCAACAGGTCCTCGCGCACCGATTGCGGACCCTCACCGGCGCTGAGCAGCGTGCTTGACGGCAGCTTGAAGCCGCTGACTTGCTTTGGCGCTACGGTTGCGGACTGGGCTTCAGCATCGGCGCGGCTGTGAATGGCGATTTCTCCGGAGTGCTGCGGCGCTGCGGATGGCGTGTGCGCGTTTGCGGCCCGTTCATTGGCCGCCTTCTCGCTGGCCGATTTCTCGCTGGCCCAAGGATCGACGGGGGCTCTAAGCTCGGTCCGCTTCTCGACAGGCGTTGGCGGCGGGGCTGGAGGTGCTGCTGCTGCCCTCTCGGACGCGGCAACTTCGCGATTTGCTTCGGCGCGCTCCCAGATGCTCGCCCGGCGCGGCGTAACCAAGGGATGCGCGGCACTGGATTGCTCGCTCGGCGCCGGCTGCTCCATTTGCGAATCGAAATTGGCGCGTTGGTAGGCAGGAATCTCGTCGATGGGATCCTGTTTGGGCGCGCGTTTGCGCATGAAGAAGGCGAGAAAACGGTTCGGCTGCTTCGCAGACGGCTCGGCGTCGATTTCCGGATTGAGCTCTGGGTTGGCTGCGGCATCGAGCTGCGTGGGCGCTTTGTTTTCGGCGCGCATGATGTCACGCCGGGCCTCGAGTTCCTCGGCTTCTTCGCGCAGATCGCGGCGGCGGTCGCGCCACTCGGCGTAACGCGTCCAGCCCGCGTCGATCCTTTCGCGAATCGCCGAGAAGCTGATGTCGGAGGCGAAGTAAAGTCCGGCGGCGGCCAACACAAGAGCCACGACCCATGCGCCCTGGAGGTTGAGATAGACCACAAGCAGGCCCGCCATCATGCGGCCTACGACGCCCTCGATTGGAAGCACATGCATCCAGCGCCAATGCCATGGCAGGAGGCCCAGGACCGCAGGCAGAAACGCGAGCGCCAGCAGCGACCCGAGCCCACGCAGAATCGCAGAGCCGCTGGGGCGCGAGCGCATCCAGGTCCAGCCCACATCGCCCATCCAAAGAGGCAGGAGAAAGGCCGCAATCCCCAGCGATTGCAGCAGGAGATCGCTCAGGTAAGCGCCAAAGAGACCGATCCAGTTGCGGGGCGTGGCTGCGGCGGTGGCCGTGTTCAGCGAAGGGTCGGAGGCATGATAGGTGGCGAGGGCGAGGAAAAGAAGCAGCGAACACAGCAACAGCACGATCCCCAGAAAGATATTTGCGGGGCGGCTGCGCGTCGGCGCGAGAACAATGCGGATAGGCTTCATGACAAGGGCGGTCCCGCTCACCGGCTGCCGTAAACAACGGCGCAAGCGGCCGGTGGGAAAGGGAAGACGTCCAGAGCAGATTCTATTATCGGGGTTGGAAGGGCTGGAACAGAGCAAAACCGGGCGGGGGGAATCACGATGTCCACCCCCGCGCGAAGAAAGGCAGTTTAATGCAGGAGCCCCTCCGTCTTTAAAACTTCAAGACAGCGCTTCAGGCCTTGATCGTTGGTCATGACGGCCCATTGCATTTCGACCGCGGCCGCGCAGATGAGAATATCGGTCGATCCGCACTCGAAACCGCGGCTGCGGCAAAGGTTGAACAGGCGTGCGGCTTCTTCGTAATGGAATGTCGTGAGCTGTTCGTCCTTGAAGGCCTCAAGCGCAACCCGCAATTTTTCAAACTGACTCAAGTGCTTGATGCCCGAAAGAATCTCTTGCCGGATGGGGCCAATCATGACGACGCGGCCATCCTGGATTGCCTGTGTAAGCGATGTAAGCATGGATCGCTCATGGGCGCTTAGAGCGTTTCCCGTCCTCCGCCGCAATAAGAGCGACCAGACGCAGGCATCAACCAGAACCTTCACGGTTCGATCTCAATTCGATCGAGTTGGCGCATTTTTTTGTAGTCGTAAGCGGGATCGTAGTCGATGGTGCCGAAGAATTTGAGAATCTCAAGCTGCTTTCGCCGCTGGATGTATTCCTGCAATGCGGTGGTGACCGCATCTTTTTTGGTTTTATGATTTCCCACGCGGCGGGCTTCGTTGATTAACCCGTCGTCGATTGCCAGATTCGTTGCCATGGGCGCACCTCCGCAATGTGTAGATTATCACACATGGCAATGTGTGGATAGCTTGCGGCGCTCCCGCCAGGAATAGGGCGTGGACGAATCTGCCCAAGAACTTCTCTCAGGGGCCGAAGAGGCGGCGGAAAAAAGGAGAGCCAAATGCAAATCCCAGCGAAAAGCATCGCAGGGGCTAAACAGGCTGCGGAAAAAGGCTGAAGTTGCGGAATATTTTGAGAGAACATCCCGCAGGGGCTGAAGCCCCACGCACAATTTGCGGCACGACTGAAGTCGTGCCCTGACACTTCTTGCTTTACGATGCATTTTCCAGCAAACTCTTTGGTTCTGCTCTTTCATAACCGCGAGTTTTATATAGATTCTGAGAAGCCGCTGCGGCGTCGAACTCAGGAGCCGATGTACTTTGCGCCCCAGATCAGCAGGGCTGTGCCGAGCAGGATGCGGTAGATGGCGAAGAGGGTGAAGCCATGCTTGCGCACCCAGGCCAGGAACCACTCGACCACGCCCCAGGCGACGATGAAGGAAACCACGGTGCCGATGAGGAGCACCAGCCAGCGCTCCGAATTCATGACCACGTGGGCGGCGGCATTGCCGTGGTGAACCTCTTTGAAAAGGTCCCAGCCGGTGGCGGCGATCATGGTGGGAATGGAGAGGAGAAAACTGAACTCAAGCGCCGTGGGACGGTCGAGGCCGGCGAGCTGGCCGGCGGCAATAGTCGACATGGAGCGCGACGTGCCGGGAAAAACCGCTGAGAGGGTTTGGCAGAGACCGATCCAGATGGCCTGAGAAAGCGTCATCTCTTCCACGTGCGTGGTGTTGGGCTCAACTG
>CAVXOO010000128.1:0-10724 GCA_963762945.1 uncultured Acidobacteriaceae bacterium
GCGTGTGCCGTAAGCAGCAATACGTAACTGAACGAAAGGCACACATAATGTATTGCTATCAGCTGGTGCAGTTGAAGAGTATTTCGCCGGAGATGATGGAAGTGCTGTCGTCGGCGGTGCGGGCGCGCATCAGCATCCTGGTTTCAGGCGGAACCGGCGCCGGCAAGACCACATTTCTCAATATTCTGTCGCAATACATTCCCAACAACGAGCGCCTGGTGACCATCGAGGACGCGGCCGAATTGCGGCTGGCGCAGGAAAACATCGTGCGCCTGGAGACGCGTCCGCCGAACATCGAAGGCCAGGGCGCCATCCGGCAGCGGCAACTGCTGATCAACAGCCTGCGTATGCGTCCCGACCGCATCATCATCGGCGAGGTGCGCGGCGAGGAGGCCTTCGATATGTTGCAGGCCATGAACACCGGCCACGAAGGCTCGATGACGACCATCCACGCCAACACGCCGCGCGACGCCATCTCGCGCCTGGAGTCGATGGTGGCGATGACCAACATGAACCTGCCGGAGAAGTCGGTGCGCCAGCAGATATGCTCGGCCCTCACCATCATCGTGCAGGCCACGCGTATGAGCGACGGCACGCGCAAGATTACCAATATCTCCGAGATCACGGGCATGGAAGAGAATGTAATCAGCATGCAGGAGATTTTCACCTTCCAGAAAAAAGGTATCGGACCGGATGGCCGCGTGATCGGCACATTCATGCCCAGCCGCATTCGTCCCCGTTTTTTGGAGAGATTGCGGGTGTCGGGCATTGTGCTGCCGCCCAGCCTCTTCGACAAGGAAACGCAAGTCAACTAACAAGAAGGAAGGAGGCGTACCGGGATGGGAATTGGAATCATTGCCGTGCTGGTATTCATCGGCATCTTTGTCATCATCGCGCTTCCGCTGGCGGCTGCCTCGCCCAACAACAACTCCAAGCAGGCGCTGGCGGCGTTGGACGCGGTGCTCCAATCCGAGCCCACTCAGATTTTGCGGCAGCAGAGCATGAGCGTGCGCAAGGATGAGCAACTGAGCAGCATTCCCTGGCTGAACAAAAAGCTGCTGCAGATCGATCTGGCGGCGCAGATGCGCAAGCTCCTGAGCCAGGCCGCCCTGGACTGGAATCCGGGCCGGCTGCTGTTGTTGACCCTTGGGGGTTTTTTGCTGCCGCCCTACATCCTCTACATATCGTTTCAATCGATTCCCCTGGCGCTGATATCGGCCGTGGTGATCGGCGGTCTTCCCATTGGATGGGTGTTGTTCAAGCGCAGCCGGCGGTTCGGGGCATTCGAGAAAGGGCTGCCCGAGGCGCTGGACCTGATGGTGAGCGGACTGCGCGCGGGCCACAGCCTGCTGGCGGCCATTGCCTTGGTGTCCAAGGAGTGCCAGGAGCCGGTCAAGAGCGAGTTCAGGATCTGCTTCGAGGAACAGAACTACGGCCTGGAACTGAAGGCGGCTCTGGAAAACCTGCTCAACCGCGTGCCCTTGCAGGATATGAAGATCGCGGCAACCGCGATTTTGATTCAGAAGGAAAGCGGCGGCAATCTGGCCGAAGTGCTGGACAAGACGTCGGCGGTGATCCGGGATCGCTTCCGTCTGCGGCGGCAGATTAAGGTGTTTACGGCGCAGGGCCGGCTTACGGGCTGGATTCTCACATTCCTTCCTGTTCTGCTGGGTGTGGCTATCTATTTTGTAGATCCCGACCTGATCAGCATTCTGTGGCACCGCCCCACCGGCATCATGCTGCTTTGGGCTGCCTCCGGATTGATTTTGCTGGGCGGATTCGTAATCAGCCGGATCGTTGACATCGACGTATAGGAGAGAGAGATGACAGTTGCGGTTCTGGCATTTTTAGCTGTCTTTTTGCTGATTGGCAGCGGTGGTTTTTTGCTGTTCTACCGCGAAGTCATGCTGAAGCGCATCAGCGAAGCCATCAGCCCGCGCCAGAAGGAGAAACGCATTACGAGCGCGGTGGAGAAGGCCAAGTTTTCACTGGGCGGCCTGATGCAATCGGTCGAGAACCTGATTCCGAAGAGCGAGAAGGAAGTTGGGGTGCTGCGGCAGCGATTGATCCGCGCCGGCTTCCGCAACGATTCGGCGGTGAAGATTTTTTATGGCAGCAAGGTCGTCACCATTGTTGTGCTCTTCGGGATCGCCCTGGTAACCGGGGTGATGAACTATTTCAATCCATTGTTCACGGGCCTATTTGTGTTGGGCCTGGGTTATCTGGGGCCGGACTTCTGGTTGGGAAGGAAGATCAAGAAGCGGCAGAGCAAGATCACGAAGGGACTGCCCGACGTACTGGATCTGCTGGTCATCTGCATGGAGGCCGGCCTGAGCCTGGACCAGGCGACCTCGCGTACCGCAGAGGAATTACCGGCTTCGCAACCGGAGCTATGCGACGAGTTGACCTTGGTGGTGCTGGAGCAGCGCGCCGGACGCGCCCGCTCCGAAGCCTGGAAGAACATGGCGGAACGCACCGACGTGGAGTGCGTAAGGAACCTGGTTTCGATTATGGTGCAGACCGAGCAGTTTGGAACCAGCATTGCCAAGATGCTGCGCGTGCATTCCGAATCGCTGCGGACGGCGAGGGTGCAGATGGTTGAGGAGATGGCTGCCAAGACCACGATTAAGCTGGTATTCCCGCTTGTATTGTTCATCTTTCCTGCGCTGTTTGTGGTTACACTGGGACCTGCCGCGATCATTATGATGGAGACCATGAATTCGGTCGGGAAGTAATAGGAATTAAAAAAACTGGAAGGGAGAACGACATGAACAGTACATCGATCGTGCAGTGGGTTGCCGGAGTCGTGGCAGTCCTCATTCTGGTGGTTCTGATTCAGCGCCGCCGTACGCGAGTCAAGTAGGCGGCGGGCCATAGTCCGTGAGTGCCTCCAAGTAGATGGGCGCCACGGTGGGAGTAAAGAGATTCCGGGATCCGGGACTCCCCGCCCGAGGCGCTCTCAGCGTCTCGGGCGGGGAGTCCCGGTCAGCGGACGCGGTGGAGTATTTTCATTCGCCCCGGAAAGTGCGCGGAGGGCGAGGATGGCCTTGTATGGAGCTTCTGGAGAGAAACGAAGAAGCGACTGAAACGCAGAGAGAAAGCGGGGATTCTCTCGAGCCGCCATGGGACGCGAGTGTGATGGAAACGCGGACGCATTGCGCCTATAACCAAACCCGGGAGTGTTTTCTTGGCTTGGAGGTCAAGGCCGCCGATCTGCCGTCGGCGCGCGTCGGCGAATTGATATCGGAGCGCCCGCTGAAGTCGGGCGAGGGCGTCTGGATGACGCCGTTCCGCGGCATCCCGGCGGCATCGGCGCACGCCCCGCTGGATCTGATCTACCTGGACGAGGAGTGCCGGGTGATCGACATCGTGGAATCGTTTCCCACCTTTCAGATCAGTGTGTCGAGCCCGCTACCGAGGAGCGTGCTGGCCCTGCCGGCCCATTCCATTTACTCGTCTCAGACCCAGGCCGGCGATCAGTTGGTGCTGTGCGTGGCCGAGGAGATGGGCAGGCAGCTGCAGCGGCTGAACAATTTGGGCAGCGAGACGGGAACGGTTTCGACGTCGATTGCCGGCGCGGCGCTGTTGCGCGAGAAGCCGCTGTGGAGCGGCGGGCCGGGAGTGCTGGAACGGGAAGACGGCTACCAGCGCGACAGCAATTTTGCGCAACAAACCTATGAGATGGACCTGACGCCACCGGGCGCAGGGTCGTTCAAGCAGGTTCGCAACTGGTTCGAGCGCTGGTGGTCGCCCGATCCGCGCAAGGCGCCGCGCGCATCGGCGCCGGGACTGGCAGCTTATTATTGGAACGGCGCTTCACCGGCGGCGCACGGCATTCGCGACATCAGCTCGACGGGACTGTACGTGATGACCGAGGAGCGCTGGTATCCGGGAACTCTGGTTCTGATGATATTGCAGAGAAGCGATGTGGGCGAAGAAGTTACCGAGCGCTCCATTGCCGTGCAGTCGCGGGCGGTGCGCTGGGGACCTGATGGCGTGGGCTTGCAGTTCATCCTGCGTGACGAGTTGGAAACGCGTCGCGGCCAGACGCCGGCGATCGATGCCGCGGGCAGGAGAGAATTCGAGCGGTTCCTGGAGAAGTTGAGACTGGACAAAGACGCTGCCGAGTAAAAATGCGGCATAAGCGCGAGGCGCAGAGTTCAATTAGAGAAGATAGGAGCCCCCTTGGAGGTCGAGCAATGAAAGGTCTGGGCAGTATGGAACGGCGAGTTCTTTTTGGCGCACGCCGACAGATGTGCGGCTGCGTTAATTCCTTTTCCTCGGATAGAACGGGCGCTCATGCGGGCCGCGGCCGGGCTGGCGCGCGCCTGCGTGCCAGCGCCGCGCGCTTGCTGCGCGAGGAGAGCGGACAGACCCTGATCATGACGGCTCTTTGTCTCACCTTGCTCATGGCTGGGATGGCGATGGCGGTTGACGTGGGCTATCTCCATTATCAGCAGCGCCAACTGCAGACCGCGGCCGATTCAGCCGCGATCGCGGCGGGGCTGGAGCTGACCACCTGCAGTAACGCGATCTGCCCCGCGATGACAACGGCAGCATCGCAGGCACTGATCGAAGACGGCATTGCCTCCAGTTCCACTACGCCGACATCGAATGCCTGCGCCGTGCCCAGCACGTCGTCGGGCTTAGCCATGGGTATTAATGTTCATCCCTGCTTGCTGGGATCGAGCGATCCGAACTACACCAATTCGAATATGGCTGAGGTGGTGCTCGCTAAACCGCAAAGCACGTTTTTTCTTCGCCTTTTTGGGTTTTCATCCATGAACCTGGTGGCGCGCGCGGAGGCGGGCGACGCATATATCCAAAACCCACCGAGCGGCAATTATTGCATCTGGACGAAGTCGATCACATTCAACGCCAACGACGGCGACTTTAATTTGAGCAGCTGCGGCATCTACGACGGCGGCCCTGCAAACCAATCGGACCTTACCACCGACAACGGCGTCAGCGTGACAGCCACGTCGTTCCAGTATTACGGAACGTGGGGTACCAACAACTGTAACGGGAGCTGTGTATGGAACCTGGGGGGGACGAATACAGGGCCCCCGTCGCACACTACTACCCCGCAGACCGACCCGCTGGCGGGCCTGACGCAGCCCACCCAGCCGGCGACCCAGCAATCGGGTAACCTCAGTATCAATGCCTCCACGAAAGGCTCCCCGGCGACTACATTGCAGCCGGGCTACTACGGGGGCGGGATCAATATCAACGCCCCCGGCTCGGGCCAGACCAATGTCGTCAATCTCTCTCCCGGTCTTTACTACTTTAACGGCTCAGTAAACGTAAACAGCGGCGCCACGCTTGAGTGCACGACTTGCACGGGCACAGGGAGTTCCGGCGTGACGCTCTATTTTGCTAACGGGAGTTTTCAGCCAAACAGCAGCGCGAACGTGACGCTCAACGCGCCATCCGCCGCCCTGTCCAACTGTGCCTCCTGCGCGAATATGCTGGTTTGGGAGAGTTCCAGCAATGGCTCGGGGATGGATATGGATGCCAGCACGTCGGTGACGCTGAACGGAATCATTTATCTGCCCGATGCGCAACTTACCCTCAACAGCGGCTCGGGCACCACGATCAACGCTGGAGCGACCGCCACGGCTGTCAACGTGCAGAGTCTCATGGTTGATTCCGGCATTACCTTCGATCTCAAGGGTTCACTCCTTTCCGGCGCCGGTACCCCTTCTTCGACGCTGTCGACGACGTTTGCGCTTGCGGAGTAGCTTATGAAGAAATCAATTCGATTCGATCGGTTGCGCGACGAACAGGGAGCCAGCCTGATTGAACTCGCGCTTCTGTTGCCGTTGTTTATGCTGCTGATCCTTGGTGCTGTCGATATGGGGAGAGCATTTTATCTGTCCATGGAAGTTGCAGGGGCAGCGCATGCGGCGGCGATCTGGGCGGAACAGAATCCGACCGATACCACAGGTATAGAGAATGCGGCCCAGGACGATGCGCCGAACGTAACCCTGTCGTTTCCAACTCTTACCTATGGCTGCGAATGCGCCACAGACACAGCTGGAACCACCTACAACGCAAATTGCACAGTCCCGCCGACGTGTTCGGGCCAAAACAATGTGGTTCATCGGGTGAAGATAACCGTTACGGGAAGCTATACACCGCTACTCCCCTGGAATTGGAAGGGAATCGGGGCGGGGAAAATACCATCGATATCGTTTTCCAGTTCGGCTTCGGTGCGCAGCGCGGGCAGCTAGGCTTTGATGGTTTGGAGAGCAGAATACATGAGATTCCTCCCGGCCTTGGCGGGAGTGTGGGAAGGTCGGCTTGGTAAGATGTCTTGCGGCAGAGCGGGAGGGCCAATGAAGGGGCGATCGATGAAAAAGACGGCCGGCATCGCGAAGCTGTTCCGCCTGGTGCGCGAAGAGCATGGTGTGGAACTGTTGGAATTCGCCCTCGTGCTCCCGGTTCTGATTCTTCTTTTGTTCGGCGTTTTTCAAATCGGGTATACGATGTACGTCTACCACTTTACGACTTACGCGGCGGAGGAGGGCGCGCGCTACGCCGCGGTGCGCGGCCAGACTTGGAGCACGAACACACCTGTATCCTGCGCTACAGCCGCCCAATACGAATGCACGGCCACTCCCGCCATGATTCAGAGCTATGTGCAGAGCCTGGCGACTCCGGGGATTGTCTCGACCAATTTGACGATCGATGAGACGTCTACGGATGTATGGCCGGGCCTGAATCCGGATGGCAACAATACCAATTGCACACCGAATACGAATAGTCGAGGCTGCTTGGTGGTAGTGAAGGTTAACTACGCCTTTAATTCTGTCCCTACAGTTAAGATGGTCGGATTTTTCCCTTATATGAAACTCTCCTCCATGACAATGACCGCCACGTCGAAGAGTGTGATTCAGGAGTAAGTACTGTCGCCTTCCGGGAAGCATCTGGTTGCTTCAATCGAAGAAAAGCCACCGCGCCTGAAGGGAAGAACTATCGGCGTTGGTGAGGGCGGGTGGCTTCTCCCAGCGCCGCCGGTCGCAATCCTTTATTCAAAGGTTTCAGGAATGATAAGCATGACCTCGACCCTGGCGGCGCGGCCATCTTCGGTCGCGGGGCGGAACTGCCATTTCTGCAAAGCGTCGAGGACGAACTGCGCGATGGCGAAGGGCTGCGGGAAGACGACGCTGAGGTTTTCAAAGTGGCCGGATGCATTGACGAAGCCATGAATCATCAGGGCGTCGGCGTCGATAGCGCCGGGCGGGAGATTGGGACGCACAAGGTTGTACGGCCACGGCGCTTCCAGGCGGGAGACGCTGCCGCTGGCGGCCGCCGCGGCGTCGCGGGGCCTTGAGTACTGCAGGATCCAGTTCTTGGAAAGGCCGACATGGAGATATGCGGTATAGACAACCCTGCCTCTCCATGCGTCGGCGATCTCAGGGTACTGCTGTCCGATGTTGTTGCCGACGACCACGGAGGAGAAATGGCCTTCTTTGGACATGACAATAGGGGTGGTCGTCAGCTCACCCAATTCCGATGCGGTTCCCTCCCCGGAGTCGCCTTCGCCGTTCTGTATCGAGGAGTTCCTGCCCTGTCCGGGAGCGAGCCCGCCTTGTGAGTCCGCCTTCGGCGATTCGGAGACCGGAGGCAGCTCTGCGGTCCCGCTTTGCATATGCAAGTCAGAGAGAGAGAGGACAGCGGCCGGCGCGGGCGTGGCCGATAACTGCGATACCGAGGAGAGGGGCTGTTGCACCTGGACGGAATTGCGGTTGACAACCGGCGACGTGTTGCCGGGCACGGCCTGCGATTTGAGCGAGAGCTGGTTGTTGGATGAAATCGCGACGTCGGTGACCCGGAGCTCCTGATTCGGCCGTTCGAGGACAGCAGGAACATTGGGGGCGGTCAAGTTTTTCTGCAACGGCGGAACAATTCTCTTGACCACGGTCTTGCTCGCCGACCAGAGGACTAACTTCGGCACGGGAATTTGCTGGGCCAGCTTGATGGTGTTAGGAAGATCGGGTTGAACCAACGTCTGCAAGCCCGGATTCGGCAGGGGCAAGGGGTGCGACTGCGGTGCCTGCTGTGCCTTGTTGGGATGTGCGGCGTCCGGAGGCTTAATCGGATTTCGAATGCGCGCCGCCGCCTCCTCGGCCAGTTCGCTCAGATCGAGCTGACGAATCGAATAGCGTTCGGTGATCACACGGGAGGAAGGAGGCTTATATCCGAGACTGAAACAGACGATGACGGCAACCAGGGTATGAACGACGAACGACCACGCGAAGGTCGAAGGCTTCTGGTGCGGCGCGGATGCAGCCGCGAACAGTAGTACGTCGCTGTCGGACGTCGGCGGCAGAAACGGATCGGGAGCAAAATCCTGCTCCGGTGCATCATCTTTAGCGGGAGTAAAATTCCACTCCGGCGCGTCACCGGTTTCGGCAGCAGCAATCTCCGCTGGCAGATCATCGGCGATGGCGCCGATGGCAAGCCGGCTCTGCAGAATCTTCCATGCCGGCGAATCAGAATCTTCGATATTTGGCGCACGACGAGCCAAAAGGGGCCCCCGACCTTGGAAAATCGCGATACATATTGAGCGACCCGTAACGGCCTCGATTGCGCATGAATTCGCACTCGGCCGCAGGGCGTCCGTGGAGCATATTGTATCGAAGAAAAGTTGGGTTGGGTGATGGCCGGTAGCTTTCTTGATACCCTAGGTAACAATATCCACAAATCCCGCTGAAGCGGCAGGGGATGAGGGACTACACTGTGATGGCACTGTGCGCCCCGGGATAATGGCGATGATCCTGCAGGCTGGAATGGCTGCAAGTTGCCGGATCGGTAAGAGGAGACAGGCAGAGAAGGGCGGGGTAGGCAATCCGCCCGCTTGAACGGAGTAGGGATGAACCGAAGACTGCTCACGATTTTTTGCATCGCGTTCGTGATCGCCGGAATCTGCTCTTGGGCGGTCTACAGGATGGTGGGCGCAAAGGTGGCGGCCAACAAGCCGGCTCCGACTGCGCATGTGGTTCAAGCGGCGAGAGACATTCCTCTGGGAACGGTATTGACGCCCGCCGACCTGACCACCATCTCGATCTCCGGCGAAGCTCCCAAAGGGGCCATTCTGAAAATGGATGACGCAGTGGGGCGCGGCGCGATCTCCGAGATTTACCAGGGCGAAATCATCATGGAGAGCCGGCTGGCTGGTAGCGGCGCAGGCGGCGGACTGGCGCCAACGATCCCCAAAGGCATGAGGGCATGCGCGGTGAAGGTGGACGAAGTGGTCGGCGTGGCCGGATTTGTGATTCCGGGCTCGCGCGTTGACGTGCTGGCTTCGGGCACGCCTCCCAACTCGACCTCGGCAAGTCAAGAGACCCAGACGCTTCTGCAAAACATCCAGGTGCTGTCGGCTGGCACCGACATTCAAAAGGATGCGACGGGCAAGCCGCAGCAGGTGCAGGTTGTCAATCTGCTGGTGACCCCGGAACAGGCCGAGACGTTGAGCCTGGCTGCCAACCAGCTCAAGATTCAACTGGTGCTGCGCAATCCGCTGGATACCGAGATGGCTAAGGTGCCGCCCGCAGCCATGACCAACATCTTCTCGTCGGGAGCTCCGCCTCCTCCACCGAAGGGGCCGCGCCGGGCCGCGGGCGGTTCGCCCAAGCCCGCGCCGCAGACCTATTCGATCATCGTCAGTAATGGCTCGAAAACCACCGAAGAGAAATTCGCAGCACCCGGGGGACAGCATTGAGATCGACGACTGGGATCACCCTCATCTATTGCAGTGTGCTGATTGTGGCTCTGTGCGCCGGACAGGCAGCACGGGCACAAGCCGCCCCGGCCTCCACGCCGTCGGCGGGAGCTGCGCTGGAAGACGCCACGAATGAACTGAATGTGGAAGTGGGCAAAGCCGTGCTGGTGGACTGCGCGCAGCCCATACAGCGCGTAGCTTTGGGCGCGGGCGAAATCGCCGAAGCCTCGACCGTGAGTCCAACGGAAATTATGATCACCGGCAAAGCGCCGGGATCTACCAGTTTGATCATTTGGGATATTCGCGGCGGACGGCAGTTTTTCAACGTGACGGTGCGGCCCGGCGCCGAGGCGACAGAGAGCAAGCTGGACGGGGTGCGGCGCGAACTGCGCACCGAGCTGCCCGGCGAAAACATCCGCGTGTCTTACGACAACAACAACATCTTTTTGCGCGGCACGGTGAAGGATTTGGCCAGCGCGGCGCGCGCCGTGCAGATTGCAGAGGCGTCGGGCAGCAAGGTGGTGAACCTGCTGGACGTCACGGTGCCCAAATCCGATCCGCAGTTTCTGCTGAAGGTGCGCTTTGTCAGCGTGGATCGTACTAAGGCGCTATCGCTGGGCGTTAGCCTCTACGATCTCGGACTGGGGAATGCTCTGGGCGGAGTGTCGGCGTCACTGTCAGGTACGCCCACGTTTGCGGGTTCCAACGGCGGCGCCAGCGGAGGGATTTCGGGGTCGGGCGGCAGTGCTACGTTTAGCACGCAGGGGAGCATCTTTGCCTTCTTTCCGGGCCTGAATGCGGGTGCGAATATCCAGGCGCTGGAGAACGTGAACATTGCGGAAACGCTGGCGGAACCGAATCTGATGGCCATGAACGGCAAGGAAGCCAGCTTCCTCGCCGGTGGAGAGTTTCCGTACCCAACCGTGTCGGGCTCGTCGGGGGGGACGACGGCGGTCACTATCGAGTTCAAGGATGAATGAGCTAGAACTTATGCCAC